>NZ_JBYTBK010000011.1:0-136482 GCF_058789115.1 Pseudomonas sp. FW300-N1A1
CAATTCAACGATGGGTTGGCTCCAGCGCGGGCCGAGGAAAAATTTAAAGTCGTGTCCGGGATTAGTTGACCACTACAATTAAGCTTGGGCTAAGGTTGCCTCTTTACACTTCGACGTTCTTGGATAGTCGAGCATTTCGAAAATGGGCACCGTCGATACAACTCCCAAACCACGCTTCAGCATCGTTCTGGTTAATTACAAAACCCTTGATTTGACCAGGATATGCCTGGACCTTTTGTATGAGCATGGACAAAAAGCCGGGATCCCGGTGTGGGTGGTCGATAACGGTTCTGCGGACGACAGTGTTGAATATTTGCGCTCACTCAACTGGATCAACCTGATCGAACGAAAGCTACCCACTAAAGAGCCGGGCCACATTGCCCATGGCAATGCCCTGGACATGGCGTTGGCAAAAGTAGATACCGATTATTTGTTCCTGATGCACACCGATACGTTCGTCTTCGATGCGCACGTGTTTACGATGATGATGGACCACTGCACCAACGATCCGAAAGTCGTAGCAGTCGGTTGTACCGAGCAACTCAATCGAGGGATACCAAGGACGCTTTGGCGCTTCACTTCGCGTCTGCTGAAGCACCATTTCAGACACCTGAAATTATCGCTGGGGCTGCGATCCAAAGACCCGAAACCTTACAAAGAAACCCACTTGAAGAGCTTTTGCACGCTGTGGAACAGCAGGCTCGTGAAGCAGCAAGGCCTGCATTTCCAGATCGATGATCGAGTGCCCGGCTATGCGCTGCAGGATCGGATGATCGATCTTGGCTATAAAGTTGTGTTTCTTTCGCCTAGAAAAATCTTCAAGTACCTGGATCACATCCAGGCAGGAACCGTCGCCGCCGCCGGTGGTTATGGCCAGCATCACCGGCGCACCAAAATGTACGAAAATATTCTCAAGCGCTTCAATGCCATGAACACTTCCAGATCCTGAACCAACCTGCACCCAGCCCACAAAAAACCACTAACCGTCGCCGGTTCAGTGGTTTTTTTTGATTGGGTCGACGGTTACAGAGCCATATCACTTGCAGTATTACCCAGCTGTCAAAGCGTACCTAGATCGAACCATACGCCGCCATCCCGGTTGTCATTCATGGTGAGCTCTGGACTCTTATAAATCAGGTTACCGAAACCATCAGGATGGTGGAAAACAAACGGCTCCGTCTCGCTGGTAGAACAGGCTCCAACGCCCATACGGTACTCACGCTGATAGGCATAGGCCTGTGACTTACAGGTAACGCTCCAACGGGTAGCGTCGGGCGTGTACTCGACTTCTCGAGCTCAAAGCTGCTTGCGCGATACATCCTGCAGAATGTCCAGAAATGGTCGGACGTTCTTATTCATAATAAAGGCGTAGTTGCCGAATCGCTTCCACATCGGTTTTCGCACTCATCGCAGCCACCGTCAGGTTTGCGCCAAGTGCAAATCATCATCCCAATTTACGAATCACGCCAGCCGGCGAGAAAGGAAGATGATAGAGGCATGGCGGCAGCTTAAACCTGGATCAGAACGCTAGCCTGCTGCGAATCAATAGTTGGGATCAGCCCCGAGCCCTGTTGATGTGCGAGCCAGGTCCGAGTCAGCTTCACGTCGAATCGCCAGCCATGGGCTTCCATCCAAACAAGCGCTGTATGGGTAATTCGATAGTGTCCGCACTTCGCGCATGCTCTTTCCTGGTAATCATCACCAACATTGACGTCCGAAGCAGGCTCATCGCAAATTAGGCATTCCATATCTACCTCCATTGGCTGGACCCCTAACTATAGACGATTCCCACCCCTTCACCGCCCGGGCATGCCCCGGCATAGGACGGCCCATGCCCACAGAAAACAAGCCGGCCGAGCCGCTGAAGGTTGAGCGCTCGACAGTGACAAAGCTGGTGATCACCGGAGCCCCGCGGCTTGACCCGATCACTGTGTTCCTCGAGGACTTCGGTCGCCGCGACTGCCCCATTGAAGGCGATCCGCACTACCAGACGGCACAGGGCAAGATCACCATCAACTGCTGGGACAAGAGCTGGAACGCTTACTGGGGCGGTATGGGGCCGCGCACCGTCGCGGAGTTCGTCACCAACTGCGGCTGGGACTACGTATTGAACTGCCTGGATCGCGGGATCAGCAGCACGAGATTCAGCGGTGACGCCCTCCAAACCGTTGCCAAAAAGTGTATCGTCCAGCGCCGCCGGCAACAGACCGGGCGCCACGACTGGGAACTGGGCGAACTGAGCAAAGGTGAGGCCCGCGAGCTTTGGCACGACATCGGCGTTCTGAGCGACATAGAGACGCCAAACGAATGTTGGCATCACAGCAAGCTGCTGACCGAACTGTTCGGCGAGGAATGGCATTACTCGCTCGAAGGTAAGGCTGTCGAAGAAAACCACGATTTCACATACCTGTGACGGATCGTTGAGGCTATCCAGGCAGCGCTAAGCCAGGAACAGCAGCAGATTCCCCGACAGGAGCACATTTGTACTCCACCCTGCAATAACTCTCTCCCCCTTAAAAGTCAGCCGCTATAGCGGCATGAAAGCACTTTAAATCCGCCAGCCCTGAGCCTGGCTGATCATCCACGGCGGCAAGGACGTCGAGAACCGCAGTTGGCACACCAAGTATCGTGGCCGGTTCCTGGTGCATGCAGCCAAAGGTATGACCAGTAATGAGTTCACGCAGGCGCTGCTGTACTGCTCTGAACGAGGCCTGACGTTGCCAGATCGCGACGACTTGCTGCACGGCGGCATCATCGGCTCCGTGGTTCTTGCCGATAGCCGCGATACGAGCACGTCGCCCTGGCACATGGGAGAAAAAGCGTTCCTGCTGGTTGACCCGAAGCCCCTGCTGTTCGTGCCAATGAAGGGGCGGCTGAACTTCTTCGAAGTACCTGACGACCTGGTGACCCCATGACCCTCCCCGCCCTCGCCTACATGGCCTGGCTCATCTACACGGGGCCAAGGCGTTGATCTTGACGGGTTCGCCCCGCCAGCCACCTCAGGAAGGGGGCTGAGTGGTCAGCCGCTGGTGAGGCGAACGCATCAACAGTAGCTCACCCGCAGGATCTGCCTCACTCCCTTCATCAGATTCCCCTAACCCACCTTCTGTCGCCACGCGCGGCATGGAGACGCTCATGAGCATCCAGTTTCTATCTCACGAGGAGGTTTGCGAGCTCACCGGCGCGCGGACCAAGGCAGGTCAGATCCTCAACCTGAAGAAGAACGGCGTCAGACACACCATCAAGGTGAATGGTTGGCCAAGCGTTACAGCAATGGCTGTGACTGCGGTCGGCATGTTTGAGCCAGAGAAACCCGCATGGAAACCACGCAAGGCTAGCTGACATGGGACGACGACCAAGCAAACCCGGATCTATTGCCCGGCTGAGAGAGCGCAAGAAAGCCAGCGGCCGGGTTTTCTACTACTACGACACCGGCGGCAAGGACCGCAAAGAAATTCCGCTCGGCAGCGATTACGGTCTGGCGATCATGGAGTACGCGAAACTCGAGCGTGATCGCACCGCCACCGACCTGGTGGCCAAGGTGATCACCTTCCGTTACGTAGCCGAGAAGTACCTAGTCGACGTGGTGCCATCAAAGAAACCAGCAACGCAAAAGGACAACGTCAGGGAGTTGAAAAACCTGATGTCATTCTTCGACGACCCGCCGGCCCCGCTCGAAACAATCCAGCCCCTGCACGTCCGCCAGTACCTTACCTGGCCCAAGGCCGCGCCGGTGCGCGCCAATTGGGAGAAGGCTCTGCTCAGTGCAATCTGGAACTTCGCCCGGGATATCGGCTACACAGCACTCGCCAACCCTTGCGCAGGAATCAAGGGCAACAAGGAGACGGGGCGGGACATTTACATCGAGGATTCACTGTTCAAGCGCGTGTACGAGAAGGCGGACGCCGGCCTACGGGATGCGATGGACCTTGCCTATTTGACTGGCCAACGGGTGACCGACACTCGATTGATGGATGAGCGGGACGTCCGCGAGGGTCAGATATGGGTGCCGCAGGGCAAGACAAACGCCAAGCGCCGAATCGAAATCACTGGGGAGCTGAAGGTTTCGATTGATCGAATCATGTCCCGAAAGTCAGAACACAAAGTCCGCTCGACGCGGTTGATCGTTACAGAGGATGGCACACCAATGTCGGTGGCGATGTTGCGGGGAAGATTTGATTTGGCCAGGGAAGCGGCCGGGGTAGCAAAGTCCGAGTTCCAGATGCGCGACCTGCGCGCTAAAGCCGGCACGGACAAGGCCGAATCAAGCGGCGACATTTTGCAGGCCCGGGATCAACTTGGGCATACGACCGTCGTAATGACCGAGCAGTACATCCGCAACCGGAAGGGGAAAAAAGTCTCGCCAACCAAGTGAATTGCGGACCAATCCAATAATTGCGGACCAGAAACGAACAAGGGCTTGCTTAGCTTTCGCTCGCAAACCCTTGATTTATATGGTGCCCGAAGCCGGAATCTAATTAAGGCCTAAAATCACCGTCTTAACTGAATGAAACCTAACTGCTTCGGATTAGATGTACTAGTCACTGTACTATTTTGTGAATGCTGGGGCGCTTGAGGTCGTTGTCTTGGCAGATTCTAACCCCATTGAAGGCGACCTGGTAACACACTCGACCAATCCGCCGCATTAGGTCCCCATCATGTCAAGGTGCCCCATAAACAAGCGCAAGCAATTGATAAAAAAGAAAAAATATTAATTAACAGCAAGATGAAAAATGGTGGCATCACCCTATAAAATCAATAGCTTAGCGTTGTATATTCCTACAGTACTCCACCCTTCTTGGCGTCCTGCCGACGCAACATCCTCCCCCCTCTCTCCAATCAAGAAATCCCACTGCTAAGCTGATAATTCCACGGAGGACTCACGATGCCAAACTCGGACCTGCTCCCTTCCTTGCTTTTCAAGATCAACGAAAACCAGCTAGCCCTCGAGGCAGCCATCATGGAGCTCACGCTCTGGGTGGAGCAGCGCGGATCGGCCGAGGTTGCCGAAAACGTTCGCGGCGCCCTGGTCACGATTGACCGGAATGAAGAGTTCATCAAGATGACGCTTGCGGTTCTCATGACGCCAGAGTGATAACACCCACCGCTCGCTGACCGAGTGACTGTTTTCGGCCAATAGCAGTCGCTCAGGCCAAGGCGTCTATCGGCCAAAATAGAGTGCGTTTGAGGCCGTACACGACCTTCGAGGTAGGAGATGGCATATTGCTGGCATAAGTTCGTAAAACTGATAATGTTCTCTGCAAGCTGCAGCCGACTGTCAATTTGACATCAATACGTGGGGAAGGAAATGGAATATTCGTTCAGTGAATTTTGGTCAACTCATTTAGCCGGCGTAATAAAACGGGAAAACCTACTGGATCTCCCCGGTTGGTATGGTGATCTGACGCCAATGAAGTCATTCGTTCCCGCAAATGTTGTTCCGCGCGACGGTTTTTCAGATTTAAACCAGAGCGTTTGGCTGATTGCTGCACCAGGTGCAGTAGGTAAATCAACACTCGCAAAGGAAATATGCGCTTTAACTGGTGCTGTCTATCTTGACTTGGCAGAGGCGTCCACAGTTGCAGGAAACTACCTAATAGGCGGACTAGTATATACAGACCTTCTCGCCGCGTGGTCAGCTGGTACTACAACCATTGTAATAGATGCTCTCGATGAAGCCAGATTGCGAGTAACCCAATCTGGATTCGAAGATTTTCTTGCGGATGTAGCAAGGGTTGCAACAAAAGGTAGTGCGCCGATTGTTTTGCTTGGTCGAGTTGGGATAATCGAAGAAGCCTGGTTACTAATAAATGAAAATTCGGGAGTCGCGGCTCCTATTTTTGATATTGAGTTTTTTGATACAGAGCAAGCAAAAAAGTTCGTAATTGCAAGGCTCGCTGCTCTTTCTAACATCACTCAAAATGGACTAATAGAGTATCCGCATTTATCTTCCTCGCTGATCAGTCATGCTAAAGTTTATGATGAGGCAGTTACAGAGGTAATATCTGGGATAAGCAGGCTGTCTCAGGCTGATGCAGATCGTTTTGTCGGCTATGCTCCAGTGTTGGACGCAGTGGCAAAGGTGATCGCGGCCGAACAAAATCCTGCTCGAATCAATGAAGACATGCGGAGAGTGCTTGAGGGCGAAGTGCTCACTAGTCTTGCTAGTGAGATTTTGATCCGAGAGGCGGGTAAGCTAACCATTCAGCTTAAAAATGCCCACCCGGACTTCCCTGAAGATCTTTATACTCCAGAAGAACAGCTACATCGGTTGGCTTGTAAGATGCTTAATTTGCCAGCACCACCTGTTCCCGATGTTGTGGCGCAAAAACATGTGGCGGTTTACGAGCATGCAGTTAAGAATCTACTTCCCCAGCATCCTTTTTTAAACGGAGATGGCAAAGGCGCTTCCAGCTCCGTTTTTGAAGCTGCAATCATTGCTGCAGCTCTTAAGAACGAGCTTAAAAATGTAAGAGAAAGCGCGGAAAAATATATCTCTTCTGCAAAGCACACCGCAAATCCGTTCCTATTTGATTTCTACCTGGCTTTTGATGATGGACAGAGCAACGCACCAGCGGAGCATTTAGGTTTTCTGTTTGATTCTGTAGTTTCGAAAGCCACCACTGGAGATAAGGTACGACTGTATATAAGTGAAAATGCAGATGACACACTAGTTAGCGAAATAATAGTTGAAAGAGATAGTGGACGCTCGAACTCCTACGCGCTGAATTCGCCTGCGGAGGGGTTGATCACTTTAGGGCGGAAAGTTTCTGGCGTGTCAATAGACTGTGAGCACACTAGCGTTCAGTTAGGCTTGGGAGGTCAGCTGGAGCTTATTTCTCCAACTATCGTGCAATGCCAACAACTTTTTCTCGCCTGCGATCAAGTCGTTGTGAAAACGGATCCAAAAAGTACTGAGGAGGTGGTGCTTTTGGAGGCGCAGGAGCTACTCGCTGGGAATAGTGTTTCAGCGCCGATAGTAAGACCTACAGCAATTTTTAGAGTCTCTTGGCCCGGCTCTGAAGCGTACCCATGGACCTCTTTCAATGTCACAGATGGGCAGGGAGAAGCATCTCATGTCTCAGAGGGATTACGTACCCTCCGGCGATTGGTTATGGCATTTCGTTCTCACAGCAAAGGCCAGCTCGCCCGCTTCCGTGACAAGATAGACCACTTCAGGATGCTCAAGGGTAAGATTGGGGAAGCATTACTTCAAAAGCTGATCGATGACGGGATCATTTGGGCAGAAGGGCCAATGTATTGCTTGGACGCTAACAAGCTTGGTGCAAAAGTTGGAATATCATTCCAAGACGCCCAAGCCAAAGAATACTCCCAAAAAACGAAAGACTACTTGTCGAACCTAGATATTTAAGAATGAGGCGCCGGTCCACGTTCGTAACTAGTAGACCGGCGCTCAACTATTTCGTCCGCTAATGGCCGAAGGTCGACATTGGGGGAATGTCCGCTTTGGGTCCAGAGTGTGTAAAAACGCATGCGCCGTTTTGAAGTCTGCGTTGCTACGTAAAATCTGCTGGTGCTTGTGTAATAAGCAGACCAGAAATTTGCGTAGGAGCGCGATCTTTGTTCCAGCCCCGACTGTCAAACGTGTTCTGAAACGTTTTTACACAGCCTCGGTCGGTTGCAGCCATTCGCGACAGGTAGCAATCCGCCAAAAGCGGCCGCTTAATGGCAGGCAGGGGGCGATTGTCCAGGGTTACAGCATCCTATATGGGATTTTAGAAGAAATAATGTCTATATATGGAAATGGTCTGCAGTCGTCGGATTTGACAACTGAATTGTTAAGCAAGGACTTCAGAGAGCTAATTGCCAACTTTTGATGTTTCATCGGGCCAACGTGTATAGCTTTGATGGTTTCAATTGGAAATGAAAATTTCTGAAAAGGTATGATCAAATCATTTTTCGTGCGATAGTGGATTTCTTTGTTATCAAGGGTTGATTGGGTTATCAGTCGTGCCTCACTCTCTTCTTTAAAGCTCTCGTGTTTGAAAAGGCATACAGAGTCTCCCAACTCCCAGATAACTCTTTGCTCTTCAATTACGAGAGCATTGCTTCCAGATCGGGATACTTCTTTTAGATTATGTAGTGCCATTACGATTAGTTCGTTCGCTAGTTTCTCCTTGGTTCTTATGTCGTATACGCAGTCGTGAAAATGTGGACTTTCTTCAAAGTGTTTTTCCTCGAACTCAATAGCATACAGCCCGTATGAGCGCCATTGACTTAAACTATCGCGAGCGCGACTAAAAGATGTGACGAACATTTGCATATCGTCAAAGTCTGACAGTACACTGGATAGAGAAAAATCTGCTAATTTTCGTTTGGCGTTTTTGTGGGCTTCATCATCCGTATCCGCTAACTCACGAATCGCTGCCTCTATATGTTTCGCGCCGTCCGCTGCTTCTTCTGAATCATTTAAAAATCGAATATCCGTCAGCCAGAGCTGCTGGTCTCTGATGATGGATAACAATGCGTTAGCATCCGTATAGTGAAAGAGAGACATGACTGTCCTTAAAAATTAGGTAGAGGGTGGCTAAGAATCGGCGCGAAGAGTCTCAGGAAAATCGTTCCGCGTGTCCAATTCCTGGAGAACTTCTGTCAGTGGGGCTAAGAACATCAGATCTTCCGCTTTCAGGCTGATGAATTAGGGCTGTTTCCTCTCGGTTCGTCCGGATCTAAGGTGATATTTTCGCTCATTCGCAACCTGAGGCGTCCGGAAAGGTGATGGGTGTCCTTGATGAGTCAATGGGAGATAGGGAAGCGGCACGTTCTGGCCGGTTTCTGCCTTTCGCAACCGGTAGCGATTGGTCGTTTGCTGCCCCTCACGACGGGCAGCAAACGGCCGAGGCTGTGTAAAAACGTTTTAGAACACGTTTGACCGTCGGGGTTGGAGCAAAAATCGCGCTCCTACGCAAATTTCTGGTCTGCTGATTACACAAGCACCTGCAGATTTTACGTAGCAACGCAGACTTCAAAACGGCGCATGCGTTTTTACACACTCTGGGCCACAAGCAGCCAGCCGTTAATGCCTTGAATCAAGAGGCAATTTTCCTAGCCGAAGGTTATATTAAAATGTTAGGTTTGCCCCTTCCCATCTTGCCCCCAGCAGGTATAAAGCTAGTTACTTTGATTAACAAAACTTCTGGGGAAACTACAATACAGATCACGAGAGATCTAGAGGCTTTAAATGTCGATGTTAGAAATGGATAGCGAACGCGCGTCAAATGAAGACCTAGCCCACATAGTGTTTTTGCTGCGCAATATCAGCAGCAAAGAACTCAAAAAAAGAATCGAGAAATTTAACGATAATTATAAAAATTTAAACTCCCAAGACATCTACGCTCGAATTAAAGACGTCATCATGATTTCAACAGGGTCTGCGAGAGCGGGCACCATCGCTGCCCAGGAGAAGGAATACTTTCCTGGCGGCATTTTCTACCGTGCGCGAATTTTGGATTCTGAATTCAAAGACCTTCCAGAGTCAGAGTTCTGGGCGGCCCCCAACGATCGCGTTAAATACCACGGTCGTGTCAACCGGCCGTCTCAAGGGTTGCTCTATACCTCAGAGGGCCAAATACCTACAACATTTGCAGAGGTTAGAGTCGAGCCACAGTCCAATGTACTCCTGATGGCCTATCAATCCAAAGAAACACTCACTGTTGCAACGGTGGGCAATAAGTTCTATACCAACCTCCCGTCGGACACTAGGAAAAAACTCTCCATCATTCGGAAGTTTATTAACCAGAACCTGCTGGCTGCCGGGGAAGGCGCTTACCTTTTCAGCAGCGAGTTTACCAACTCAATCTTAAATATTAGCCCTGACGGTTGGGCATACCCATCTACGGTTTATCAAGGCGGTGAGAACGTATGCTTCCGCCCCGAATCCCAACACAAGCTTGAGTTGCTCGAGATTTTTGCGTTCAACGGTAAAGAGAGTGGGTTAAAGATGCCTGTAGGTTATTTTCTACTGCAAGAAGATGGAACCTATAAATATCACGCAGAAGTTGAAGCAGCAGGTGCACGTTTCGCAGAGTTCATAAAAAAGCATCGAAGGATTTACGCGTCGAATGACCGTTCTACCTTAGAGCAGAGGACTACCATAAACACGACGACCAGATTAATTCCCTAGTCCTGTGTTCTGCACATCCTATAAACAAGTGCCGACTGCGCAAAATTGATCGTTCAACTCACCGCAGTCGTTACCTGAAAGCCAGAGTTGGCAGGGTTGTCGTCTCTGATGCGAATTTGAGTCAGATTGCTGATTTCCACTGACCCACATTCTGCCTCTGGCGACATCCGCAAGGACTGCGGATAATGGGAACTATGGAAAACCCTCGGCTCCAATCCAGTGCAGAGCCCGAAATCTAAGGCGTAAGGTGAGCGAATCGACCTTAGTTACTGATCCTTGGCTGTCTTTACTTCGCGGCAGCCCCATTCCCGCCACCATCAACTTCAGCTTTGGTTTCCTTCTAAGGGTTGGCCTGAGCGACTAACCCCCTCAAAATTTCAGCACCACTTGCGATATCCGCACTTTCAGACGTGACATCGACTTCGCATGAGGTGTGCATCTTGATTGATGAGCCTACAAAAGCCCCGCCCTGCCCTCGTGCGGATTATTAGTAAACACTGTTAGATGCACATCTCGCAAAGCTTCCAGAGGCGGGTGTTGATTCTCAATTATCACGATCTGGCTTCCGCGACTATGATGACGGATCAGGTACTCATAGAATTTTTCTTTTAGATCACTTCCTCTCAGAAGCAAATCATCATCACCCTCCGGCGCGAAGTAGGCAAGAAGCGGCGAGTCGAGTACTAGGAAACCAGGGTGGGGCAAGGAGTTCTCTTGCGCATATTCAAGCAATCCTAGACTAACCGCGGCATGTGTGATGGACCGCAAGCCTTTGCCTCGACTGCCCCTAGGTTTACCATCGATAATAAAATCGCTGGAGCCCTTGTCAAACACAACTTTACACTCTCCAGGAAAATTCCATTCATTCAGAATTGAGGAGATTTTGTCTGATAAAGAGTTGCCAATAGTGTCGGGTATACTGACTAAAGCCGTTGTCTTGCCACCAGCCGAAGCCCCTTCTTTTTCAAGTGAGAGTTTACGCTGAGTCAATTGCTCGACACGTTCAAAACCATTAATTTTCTTTGACACATCTTGCCGTAACTCAACCAAAGTTTCAAAATCAATTTTTTCTTCATCTTTACGCGGGGAAAGCGCTTCCTTTAAAGAAGCCTCAATTTCAGCGTACTCGTTCTGCCGACCTAAGTTGTCACTTGAAAGTTTCTCACTTTCAAGCTGAAGCTCATCAATAGTTCGAACTAGCTCGCTCCTGAGCTTTTCTATTTTTGCGATTTCGGCGGAGGCTGCCAGCACAGCCGAGCGTATATCCTCTTCATCGTCATCTTCAAGATGCTGATTACAAGGTGCAGCACCACACATAGGGCAGTCTACTTCATTTATATAGACGAGCATGGAGCCGCTTTCTTCAATGGCCTCTAAGCGCGCAAGGTCGACATCATAATGATCACGCAGGAGGTCAAACCTTGTGAAAAGGTCAGCGATTTCGTCAATTCGCTCAGAAACCAACTGCCTCTGAAATACGTTGCTTTGACGCCGTTCCAAAAGTTCGGAAATTAATCCCTCATTAAGGGTAATTGATTTCCGATGTCGCTCTAACGTAACACCGATCTTCTCAAGCTGAGCCTCAAGCTCTTCGCGCTTACTATCACCGATGTCAGCAACCAACTCGGAAATCAAGTCATCAAGCAAAGAAATCTTGCCTGAATTATCTACCATTTTCACTACTGGGGTATTGATTGCCGAATCATCCATCCCCGTCACAAGCAATTTAACGGTAGCCAACTCAGAAGTTTTCGTAGTGAATTGGCCACTCCAAAACGGTGATCCTTTAGTAGCAATCTCTTCTTCTTGGACGATGACTAGCCTTGCTATGTTTCGGAATCCCAGGCTCTGCAAAGTGGATTTTGCGCTGCTTTTCAGGACCTTCTTGCCGAGCAGCCCAAGCTTGTCGAGCAAAAAGCCTGAAAGATTATCTGTAACACCGTGAGAGTGACTACCCTTTAGTACCTTCGATTCATCTTTACCGCTCTCGATCAGCTTGAAGCCTCCACCACTTAGCGCCCGCTCCAAATTCCACTTTTCGCCAGAGCCTGACTCTAACGACAAGGTAACTCGGTCATATCCTTGCAACTCATCAATTTTTCTAAGTTCAGAGCCACCTAGCATGTAATCGATTGTCTCAGCCAGATAGGATTTACCAGTATCTGACGAACCACAAATCACGTTAACACCGTCCAAGAAATCTACGTGTCGTTCATCAGTAGGGCCAGAGAATTGAACACATCGTAACTGGAAACTGAACTCACTCATGATTCAGAGCCCTTCTGTTTATAAGCCTGAAACTCACTGGCCCACCTAAAGATTCTATGAGTAACTTTTCGAACTTCTTCCGTAGGTGTATTTCCATACGTCTCATACGCCCACTTGGCTCTGTCTAACAACTTAAGCGAATAAGTCGATGTGAGTGAGGATATTAAAGGCTGAGCAGCATCGGTAGCGATGTAGCTGAACCCTTCATATGACGCGATCCGACTTAACAGCCCCCGTCTAACCATCAGCTTCAGCCCTGACTCTATCAATCCTCTGCGCACGAGGAGTTCACCTGCTCGTAAAGGCAATGGTGCATGTAGGCTACTAGGCCCCCTCGCATCTTCAGAGTGAACTACCAAATAGTCCATCTCTACTAAACGCTGTAGGTCCATTGCCATCGGAAAGGCAGCAGTTAGGATAGCTAGAGACCGTACCCCAGTCTCCAGAGGGCCATTGAAAGGACTTTTCACTGTTGGCTCATTCATTTTCAGGCACCCACGTTAACCGATCATCATTTGCCAACTGATGGCATATACCCTGACGATCCTGGGTTTTAAATGCTGAGGCAAGGGGATTAGCTGAAGCAGCAATGGTTGATGAATGGGTAATAGTGGCCTTCATTCGTGCAAATCCGTCTGCATAGTCATCCTCACAAACATCCACAACCCCATAAAATACTTCATCTTGCAGGGCCGCGAAGGTACCTTCAGGTACCGTATCCCTAGCAAAGTTCCTAAGAGACTCGGCATGATAAAACCGCTCTCTCTGACGGAGATAATCTCTCTTTAGTGTGCCATGGGACTCAAGGTCAGTCTCATTGGATATAGGCTTACTCAAATAGTGCCCATAAGCATCAAACATTTGCTGAATGTAGCGACTTTCACTGCCAGTCGGCACTACCGGAGGTATCAATGAGTCAGGCCTGAATGGGAGTCCACCACCAAACCTCACAGCATGGAACTGGGTACGGCTATGACCATCTATTAGTTCGACAACAGATTTTGACGAAAATATGGAAAAATCGAATGACTGAAAGTAATCGAGAAGCTCGCCTGATAAGGGAATCTCTATCGTCGATGTGATCCCATTCTTACAATATTGGTCCCAATTCTCCTCCGCCTTAAATTGCAGTTCCTCAGGGTTATTCAGAAGCTGCTCTAAAGTGGTTCCGATGTCTTGAGATCCAGCAAAATAATGCTTACGTGGAGGGATATAATATCTCTTGAATGAATAGTAAATAATCTTCCCAATCTCGACCCAGATATCACTAGGACGGAGCGGGTGACCATATCGCTTGCACTGATAATTATCCCAGATGCCTTTGAACCCGTCAGTAGAGCAGAAGCCTGCGATGTCCACACCCAAGTCACCCGAGCCACCGAAGCGTCGGACTTTTGGGTATTCAGTCTTCAGGCTACTCCCCCATTCCTCCACGAACTCCTCCCACTCTTCTGGGCTGAAGCTTCGAACGCGAAGAGGCTTAGGTACCAAAATACCACTTATTACATGCGTCGCGGATGCGGAAAATGTCCGTTCCCTCGGGGTAATTTCTTGTAGATCGATGTCCGAAATCACAATGCTCGCCTGCCATGTTGGAGCAGTGGCCCTCATAGTATCTGAGGTGCCGATATTTTCACTCCCCGGATCCCAAAACCTCCGTGCCGGGGGTGGACCGACGCTAGCAGAATGCCACTGCTTCGTCCATTGCCACGCGTACAAAGCCTAATATCTCGAATGTCAGCTATGGGTCGAAAGCACTCATATCAAAACAACCCTCCTAGTGCCGCTGGCTCCCAATTCATAATTACCAACTCGCCACTGACCTCGGCCTTGCCCTGCCGCTGGTTGGCCGTGGTGTAGCGGATATCCAGTGTCTCAAAATGAAAGCCTTCGAACACCCGGCGGATGTCCGGGTGGTCGTTGATGCTGACCATCACCCTGCCCTTGCAGCGGCGCATGAAGTCGGCCATGCGCTCATAGTTCTCAAACGGAAAATCCACCCCATAGCCGGCGGTCTGCCAGTAAGGCGGATCCATGTAGTGAAAGGTGTGGGCTCGGTCGTAGCGTTCGGCGCAGTCCAGCCAGGGCAGATTCTCGACGTAGGTGCCGGACAGGCGCTGCCAGGCGGCCGAGAGGTTCTCCTCGATGCGCAGCAGATTGATCGATGGAGTAGTGGTAGCGGTACCGAAGCTCTGCCCGGAGACCTTGCCGGCGAAAGCATGGTGCTGCAGGTAGAAAAATCGGGCGGCGCGCTGGATGTCAGTGAGGGTTTCGACGCGGGTCATCTTCTGCCACTCGAACACCTGGCGTGAGCTGAGCGCCCATTTGAACTGACGCACGAACTCTTCCAGGTGGTTCTGTACCACGCGGTACAGCGTCACCAGGTCGCCGTTGATGTCGTTGAGCACTTCCACGGGCGCAGCCTGGGGCCGCATGAAGTACAGCGCAGCACCGCCAGCAAAGACTTCGACGTAGCATTCGTGAGGGGGAAACAGCGGAATGAGGCGATCGGCCAGGCGGCGTTTGCCGCCCATCCAAGGAATGATGGGTGTAGACATGGATAGCAAGACCTTTACTGTATAAATAAACAGGTGTTAGGCTCGCTCCGCTTTGTGCACAGAGCAGGAGCCTTGGCTGGACTTGCAGGGACAATCTGCGGGGACGGCGGCCAGGCGGGATGTTGACGCATCCAGCCTGGCCGCTCCTTTTACTTCGGGGATGAAACCTCTTTGACCTTGGACTGCTCCCCCTTCTGGGTAATCAATCTGCCACTTCGAGCACGACTTTCTGCGGTTTTCCTGACGCCTTGGCCTTGCCCTCCTTGCCGCCGTTGCACTCAACTGACACTGTCCAACCCGACTGGGTGAAGGTGTGATCCACCGACTCCACCAGGTACTCGCCATCGAGCCCGCGCTTGAAGCCCTGCGCTTGGATCATGATTTCGGCAAACAGATCGGTACGCCCGGGCAGGTCGAGGCGCACCGAGGCGGTGGAACGGTTGAACGCCGCCAGACGCGCCTTGGCTGCCTCATCGGCGGCCGTCCTGTCTGGGTACAGATGGCGGTCGGTGTGCACCGGCGGCATGCCTTCCGGCACATTGGGGTTGTCCAGGTGCGAGACCAGCAGTTCCCCGCTGGCTGGATCCTGGTACTGGGTGCTGACCCCCTTGTGGGTACTCCGGTCACTCAAACGAAACTGCCAGCGGGTGACGTCGCCGCGTTGCAGGGTGATGACAGCCAAGGCCTTACCGCTGGCGCTCTGCCCGCCCTGCCGCGGCAGGACCAACAGCTTGCCGTCGGCGACCTTGGCGGTGCAGTCGTGTTTCTTGGCCAAGCGGGTGATGAAGTTGAAGTCCGATTCATTCAGCTGGTCCATCCGTGGTACGCGGGTGTCGACCGGACACGACGGCTGCCAGCCATTGCGCGCCGCCACATCGCCGACAATCTGCGCCAGGCTGACGTCTTCCCAGCTGCCGCTGCGGGTACTCTTGCCACTGCCACGCATATCACTGGCCTTGCCGCTGATCACCAGCGTGTCCGGCGGGCCAGATACCGCCACCTCATCCACGGTGTAGCGGCCCATGCGGGTCAAGTCGGCACCGGCATAGCCCAGGTAGATCTCGATACTCGCGCCCCGCGCGGGCAGCGCCACCGCCCCGTCGCGGTCGTCGATCCGCAGTTCAAACGAGTCCGAGGCCATCCCGGGCCGGTCGGCAAGCTGCAGCGAGACCAGCCGATCATTGATCAGGGCGCTGATGTCGGCGCCATCGGCGACGATACGAAAGAGCGGTTGCATAACGACATCCCAGGCAAGAAAAAGCCCGCACTCGGCGGGCTGGGTAAGGGCTAAGAATCAATCCCACAGTGAAATCACGCTGTCGGTCTCGACCAGCAGATCCGGCAACGTGATCAACACGCCGGCCCGGAACGGTTGTGGCTCATCAGCCAAGCCTTGGTTGGCGGCCAGCACCGCCTCGACGCTGCGGTTCAGGTGGCCGTAATAGTGGTGACACAGGGTGTCGAGCAGATCCCCCTCAGCCGTTCTGCAGGTCATCGCCATAACGCACAAACTCCAATGAAAAGCCCTGCTTGCGCGGGATCGCCCCGGGGAGCAAAGCGCTTTGCTCTTCTTCGATGTTGGTCAAACACCAGTTACCCAGCACCTCGCCATACCCGGTGGTCAGGTTCAGCGGCAGCAACTTGGCGCCGATGCTGCGCAGGGTATCCAGCTGCTTCAGCCCGCCTTTGAAGCTCGGGTAGATCGCGCCCTTGAGGGTGATCTTCTCCTCGCCCAGGCCCACCGCCTGTTGCGCCGGACGCCGGGTCAGGCGCTCCTGCGCGGCCCACCGAAACGATGTCTGCCGGCGCAATTCATCAAACGCCGCGGTGTCCAGGTTGAAGTAATACGGCCGCTCGTTGGGCTTGAGCGGGTAGATGATCAGCAGGTGCGGAAACGGTTTCACCGCCTCTGGGATCGGCGTCATGTCGCCGGCAAACCACTCCGTGGGGAAGATGTTGCCCAACGCAGCATTGGCCTTGCCGGCGACCTTGTTGAACGCCGCGCCAAACCGGTCAATCTGCTCGGTCAGCGCGGAAAAGTGCTCATCAAACTGCGCCAGCGCCCGCTGCGTCTGGTTGTAGAGGCTGGCCACCTTGCCGATCTTGGCCTGTGCCGAGTTGATCGCACTCTGCAGGCGTCGGGTCTTGTCGCTCAGGTCTTCGCTGATAAAGGGCAAGCCTTCGATGGCATCCGCCGCACCGCCGATTTCATTGAGCGCGCCATTCATTGGTCCGGTCATCGACTCCAGGTCGGTGCGTCCGGCCTCGCCGGCGTCGACCATGTACTTCAGCCCGCCCTGTAGGTGTTCCAGGTAGGATTTTTCATCCGCCATATCACTTCCTCAGCCAACGTGTGGCGCATCAAACAACTGGCGGGCCCGAGCTTCCCGGGCGAAGTCTTCAAACTGGCGGCGCAGGTGCGGCATCAGCTCCTGGACCAACTGCGCCGGGTCTTTCACATCGCCTTGCACGGTAATGCTTGGCGCCGGGGCGAAGGTGAACTGCTGGTCGACCTTTGGCCATTCGGGCTGCTTTGCCGTGGCGGCCGGCATCAGCGCAGCCGCCGTAACCGGTGTCGCCGGGGTACTGGTCATCGAGCGCACGACGTCGCCAACCCCTTGACCGGCGGGCATGGGGAACATGCCGAGTGGTGCTTTTGACAAAGCGGCAGACGTATCCGGCCCGCCAAACAGCGCCTTGCCCACGGTCGCGCCCAAGTCACTGCCGCCCCACGCACCGAGCAGACCGCCGATAACCCCACCAATTGCGGTACCCACCAACGGTATGACCGAACCGATGGCCGCGCCGGTAGCCGCGCCCGCTAGGCCACCAGCGAGCCCGCCGGCCGCCTCACCGTAGCCCTCGGCTTTTTCATCGCGAGTGGTCGCATTCAGGGCCGTGTCTAGCGCCTGAGCCACGGCAGCAAGCACCATCAACGGCCCGGGGCCCTTCATGAACCGGGTGCCCATGGACGCCCTAGCTGCCGGGCCTTTGCCCTTTCCGCCCTTCCCGTCGTTGCTGGGATCCAGCCCGTCACCCCCGACGTCATCCGCGTTGGTCACGAACACTCGCTGCACGATGTCGGGCTTGCCGTCGAGCGAACCGCGCGCGATGTTCACCAGCCCTCGGCCGATCTTCAGCGCGGCCCACGCCTTGGCCAGTATCAATGCCCCGGAGGTTACCGCGGCCAGGCCCATCACCACTTTGGGCGACTCCTCCGACAACGCGGTCAAGCCACGGACCGCGTCACCGATACCGATAGCCAGCGCATCCGTCGCCGGACGCAGGGCATCACCAATGGCACGCAGCGAATCGTTGAATGCCTGACCGGTTTCAGCCCAGCGTTGCGACGACGTTTCACGACGCTCGGCGAGGTTCTTGTCAAGCACCCCAGTGGCAGAAGCACCGTCGTCACTCTTGAGGCTTTTCAGATTCTTGTAGAGGTCTTTGTTCTTCATGGCCGCGATCAGGGCGGTCCGGGCCTGCATGTCGCCGATGATGTCGCCGGTACGCAGCATCTGTTCAAAGGCTTTGATCATGCCATCGCGCTTGACCGGGTCTTTTTCCTGCTCGATCTGGGCGACCTGCTCATTGAATGCCGCGACTTTCTTGGGCTGGGTGTTCTGGACGTATGCCTGCGTCACATCAATCAGCGCTTCCAGAGGGGACCGGCCCTTGGCGATGGCTTTTTCCATCGACTCTTTGTACCTCACCCCGGCGTCATCAAAGGCTTTGACCGTCTCACCTGAGCCGACCTTGGACATCAGGTTCTTCAGGTTATTGGCTGCCTCATCGGCACTGCCCGCTGACTTCATCTGCACCTGCAGCATCGCGCCGAGCTGTGTCACCGCGTCCTGACCGGTGACGCCCATGTTGGCCATGCCGGCCAGCATCTCCGGAAACCACTTGGCCATGTCGGTGGCTTCGAAGCTGCCTTGCTGGCCCTGAAAGGCGATCGCCTCCAGCGCTTTCAAGATCTCACCGGGCTCGGTGATTTGGGCGTTCTGCCGTAGAGCGCCGATCATTTTCGCCGTATCCACGCCACTCGCGCCTTGTCCAAGCGCGAATTTCGCCGCGTTCAGCAAGTACGCCTGCGCCTCGTCCACCTTCATGCCACCGGCCACCAGTTGGTTCACCAGATCGGCCACTTCGTTGCGGGCCATGCCAGTGTCTTTGGAGGTGTTGACCACGGTTTGTACCAGGGCAACTTCCTTCGAGGTGTTGGCAATATTGGCCTTGATCGCAATGTCGCGAATAATCGCCTGAAAGTCCGCACTGATCTTGGTTGGCACCGCGGCCAGGGTGGTACCGGCCACTGCGGTGCCGATGCCGCTGCGCAAGCTCTCCCGCCCCTCCTGCACCTGGCCCATGCCCTTGGCCTTGAACTCGGCACTGCGCACCACCTTGCCCAGCGCCAGGTACTCCTGACGCAGGCGGCCTACCTCAATGCCCTGCTTGCGCAGGCTACTGTTATTGGCTTCCAGCTTGCGCAGCAAGGCGTCAGCATTCGCCGCCCCGCTGTCGTGGGCTTTTTTCCATTCATCGCGCAGACGCATGGTCTCGCCGATGACTTTCTGCAAACCCTTGGCGCGGGTGGTTTGCGCCTCGAGCTTTTTCATTTCGCCGCTGACGTTCTTGAAGGCGGCGCCGAGCGACGAATCGACGGCGCCGCCAATCACCAGCCCGAGTGAGAGTTTGTTCGCCATGGGGGGTTACCTGTGTGCGACGGGGATCGGCTCAATCCGTGAGCCACCAGACCATCTCGGAAAACGGCAGCCCCTGGATCTCCGCCGCCGAGAAGTTCAGCTCGACGGCCAAGCGCTTGGCCAGGGTCTTCTGCAGCCTGGGGTTAAACCCCGTCGTCTGCTCCCAGACGAAAATAGGCGGTCTGCAGACGACGGTAATCGCGCATCAACAGCCCCTCCAGATCACCACGGCCAATGCTCGCCAAGCTGCAGAACAAGACCATCTCCTGCTCTTCTTCGTTGGTACCGCCCTGCAAGGTGGCGGCGCGCATCTCACGCACCGTCGGTTCACGCAGGGTCAGTTTGTCGACCTGAATGCCGTTGGCCTGGCTCGGCCGGGACAGGATCACAGTGGCAATGCCACTGCCCAGTTGCAGCCACTTCGGCAGCAGGTCTTGAGTTGTGTTGCTCATGGTGTTGCTCCTTACATGCCCAGGGCAGACCGCACAGCAGCCAGGTGATCAGTGCCATCAATGACGCGGATCGAGTTGAGGGGATCGATTTCAAACATCACGCTGCCGTCGATTTCCAGCTTGTAGTAGGTGACGGCGATGGCGTACTTGAACTCGCCTTTTTCGCCGGATTTCCACTCCCCGGGATCGACTTCCTTGAGGCTGCCACGCAGGGTGGCAACCACCGACTTCACCGCGCCTTTCTGGCCCTTGAACGCGCCGCGGAACGAGGCGTTGAACGCGGTCAGGTCGGCCTGGCCAAAGAACTTCAGCACCTCACGGCGCACGCCGTTGGTGGTGAAGCTGGCCTCGAGCTTCTCGGTACCCATGTCGATCTCCACCGCTGCATCCATGCCGCCGGCGCGGTACTCGTCGGTCTTGAGGGTCAACTTGGGCAGGGTCAGACTCGGTACATCGCCCTGCAGGCTGATACCGTCGACGAACAGGTTGGTGTTGTAGAGCACTTCAGGAATCATTGGTCAGCCTCCTTAGGCAGCGGTATCGAGCACTTCAGTGATCCACTGATCGGTCACCTCCACGCGAAAGTTCGGGTTTTCAGCCGGTGGTACGTCGGTGAAACGGATGTTCCAGTACACCTTGCCCTCGCTGAGTTCGCTGGAGGTGTTCAGCTCTTCGTCGGCATACACCTCGAAGTTGATGATCGCCCCCTGGTTCTTCAGGTCGCGCATGAACGCTTGTAGGCCTTCGGTCACGTCCTTGACGTAGGTGGCGGTGATCGAGCGGTCGACCGCCCACTTGTGCGCGTAGAGGATGGCGTCCATCACGATATCCAGGGTGCGCACCCGGGTGACGAACTTCCATTTGGGGTCGCTGGACAGCGTGCGGTTGCCCCACAAGCGATAGCCGTCGTCACGGATGATGGTGGTGATGTTGGCGTTGTTCAGCAGGTTGGCCCGGCAGGACGGATCACCGTCGAGAAATTCCACCGGTCGGGTGGTGCCGGTGATGCCGACAAATTCCTTGTTCGACGGCGACGCCCAGAAGCCGTAGGTAGCATCGGTCCAGGCAAACAGGCCGGCGGTCCAGGCCGAAGCCGGCGCGTTGATCGTGGCACTGGTCTTGGTGTCCCAAAACTGCACGCCCGGGTCGACCATGTACGCGTGTTTGCTGCCGAAGTTGCCGGCGTATTCGATGGCGGCTTCGTCGGTGGTGTTCGGCCCGTCGATGATGGCCATCGCTCGCAACTTGTCGCCCAGTGCCACCAACTCGGTGGCCACCGCCAGCGTTGCGGTGTACTGCGGGGCGATCAGCAAGCGGGGCTGGGCGTTGAACTTGCTTTTACCGTCGAGCAACGCCTGCATGCCGGTACGGGTGCCGTCGGCCCAGACCCCGCCGATGATCGCCGACAGTTGTTCGGCCGGATCCTCAAGCAGCGGTACGCCGACGGCGACAATCACCGCCTTGGCCCGGGCAAAAATCGCCTTGCAGTCCTGGGTGATCGCCGCGTCCGGTCCCCAGGCCGCCACCGCTTCGCTTTCGCGAGTGATCAGCAGCAGCTCGTTGGCCTTGGCGGTCGCGGGTGGCGCCACGGTGAAGGTGTTGCACAGGCCGATGATCGACGCTGAAGGGGTGGCGATGTGCCGGGCCCCGGTGTCCACCAAGGTCACGGTGACGCCGTGAAAGAAACTCATAGAGTGATGCTCCAGAAACGACAAGGCCCCGCATATGCGAGGCCGTGGGGATGTGCGATGTGATGCGTAACGAAAAAGAAAACGCCCCGTCAGTGCGGGGCGTTATGGGCTCAATGGATCCGGTTTGACCGGCCACTCAATCGTTCGCGGCCAACCAACTTGTTGCGGCACTTCACTGAGCTCGATGCGGTAATACTTCCAGGTACTCAACTGCTCGACCTGTTCGTCCGTGGCCACGCCCAGGTCGACCGCGTCCTGCAGCGGTGCCACCGCCAGGCCGGCGTCCTGCATCAGCCGCTTCTGCTGGGAGCGCGCAGCAGGTAACAAGGCAGCGTCCGAGGGCGGTTCATAGGCGGCGATCTCGCCAAAGTCACCAGCGACCGCACGCTGAAAGATCTCCGGCCCGTAGTCGGTCGAATCATCGGGTGTCGCGGTGAACGGCATGGCACCGAGTCCCACGGCAACCAGCAGCAGGTTAATCGCGGTGTGTTCGGCATTGGCCCATTGTGGGTTCAGTACGTCGGTGTAATTCATCAAGCCACCCTCAAGCAAATAACCGCAGAGTCGTCGTCCGTGCCATCGGCGTTTTGCAGGCCACCCATCAACATCCAGGTACCCCCGGGGTTGCCGTGGGAGGATTGCGCGCCCGCATCGGTAAAGATCAGGTTGCCGCCGGCAATTAATTCCCCCGGAGTGGTGCCAACGTTGTTGTAGACACGAAACATGCCGTAGCTCCCGACATGACCGGCGATAAAGCTGACAACCGCCGCCCGTACTTTCTCCACGCCGATGTTGTCGGTCCACATCGCGCCCAAATCGTAGTCATCAACCGTCACGTTGCAGGCATTAAAAGCGGTCCAGCCGATTTTGACCGTGTTGGTCAGTTGTCCAGGACCAGTGCCCTGCTGAACAGGCGTATAACCCAACAACGGTTGGTAGCCGTTGGGGTTAAAGTTGCGTTCGGTCCAGATCCTCCCGTGGTTGTCCGCATCAATCTGTAAACTAGCATCGCCCGTATCGGGTCGATAACCAATGTAGATTTTGCTGGCCCCCTGGCCCGCGCCACCGCCTTGCTGCACAGGCGTGAAACCCAATGCCGGCTGGTAGGCCGCAGGGTTAAAGTTGTTGTCATTCCAGTTCGTCACCCACGGCCCAAATCCTGCTCCCCCAATTATGGCGCCCCGTGAATAGATGGTGCCGGTCTGATTGTTGATGGACAACTGGAATAAGGTGTCTTGTCCGACCGCCACTATCATCGGGGACCAATGAACGCCTGCCGGATATTCAGGCGATGTTTGTACTCGATAAACACCCGGCTCCGTAATGGTATCGAGATTGGTCCCTTCGGGGATATTGATGCCGCCTTGCCCCCAGCCATAGGCGCCGGTGAGCAACACATGGCCCGACGTGTCGTCGACTGGCGATGTTTGTTTCGTGAGATTGCTGGAGTCCCACTGGTGCTCCCACTCCCCCCAGGTGCCGGTAGCGACGTCCTCGGTGCGGTACCGGTAGTAGGTCGGGCTGTTAGCCACTCGTGCTTCCTGATAGGCCAGGTTGCCGAAAGAGCGCTCGACATGGATCGCCAGACCATGATCACCGCCGGGGGTGTCCGGACGGTTCAGGGTGTCGGCAACAAACGTATAGGTGCCGCCGACCTGAGCGGCATTGAAGTCATTGCCTGGCAAATTGGGCGCTACGCCGCCCACGCCGAAAGCACCATTGAGCAGCACGCGGCCCGCCGTGGCATCCCATGCGCTTGATTGTTTGACCAGTGAGCCACTGTCCCACTGGGTTTTCCAGGCGGACCAGTTAGAACCGGAAGCATTCGCGCCACGGGTCCACATTACGCCGGTGCTGTACTGAATGATCAGCTGCAACAGCACGTCCCGACCGACACCGACGATCATGACCGAATTGGTGAGCCCTGACGGGCCATGGGTTGGCGTGCCTTCAATGCGATAGATCCCGGACGTGCGAACGGTGTCGAGGTCGGTACCGGCCGCCAGACTGATACCCGCCCCACCCAAGCCGAAGGCGCCCACCTTCATCAGCGCACCAGCCGTGGTGTCGTCCAGATCGGTTTGCACATCCGCCGTCGCGGCGGTTCCCAGCCCAAGGTTGTCGCGCGCTTCAGCCACATCCTCAACATCGGCAAGGTTCTCACTGACCGCCAGGGCATCGGTGATGCCATAGCCATCGAGGGTGGTCGGGTTGCTGCCGCCAATCACCCGGCCGAGGGTATCCACGGTGACGCTGCGATAAGTGCCGGCATTGACCCCGCTAGCCCCCGCGATCATCGCGAACTGCAGACCGGTGGTGTCGAGGGTGATTGGCATGTCGGTGACCAACTGCCAGAGGCTGTCGCCATGGGTGGTGCCCTGCTCGACATGGACGAACAGCCCGGGGGTCACCTCCAGGCTGTTGTCGGCATCGGCCGCCCGGGTCCACGCCTCGGTGCTGACCACGTAGATACCGTTGTCTTGAGCCTGGGCTTGCGCGGTCACCAGCACCCGGTCACCGGCAACCAGGGCCATACCGTCGATGGTCTGCACATTGCTCAGGGTGATGGCGGCCGTGGCGGAAACCCGTACCGATTGTTTGTAATCGAGCTTGGCCAGTTCCTCCTGGATCTTGAGGTCCACGTATTCACGCGTCGCCAACACCACCGCAGGATCGATCTTCAGCACGATATTCGCCGAGCTGCTGACGATGAAGTTCATCCGTACCACTTGGGTCTTACCGGTGCCCTGGGCCAACAGCGGCTTATAGCTCGGTGCACAGTTGGCCACCGCCACCAGGTCGCCGTCGACGTCGTACAGGCCGATCTCGCGAATCCACTCGCCGCCGACTTCGGGCGGAATGATCTGCTCGGTGATGACGGTGTTGGGGTTGGCTGAATCAACGCGGATCTGGTTGATCGGCGCGCGGCGCCACTCGTTGATCAGCTGGGTTTGCAGGCGGTCGGGGATCGGGTCGGTGCCGTTGGCATCGCCCAGGCCCATCTCGGTAAACATCCAGTCCAGGCCCATGGCGATGGCATTGGCGTGTTTGGCTTCGCCCACCGCGGTGAGGATGGCAAAAAACTGACTGTTCTTATCAATCATAGGGGTAAACATCCAAAGTATCGGTTTCATCAACGCACAGCGCCGGGCCCAAGGCGCCGGTCACGTCGATGTCCTGCGGATCTGGTGGGTACACATCGATCTCTTCGCCTTCGTAAACACACACGGCGATGTCGAGCACGCCCTGGGTCTGCAGACTGATGGCCAGGTTGGTCATGTGCCGGCTGACCGGGCGGGCGTCATCGATCAGCCAGGCCAGTTCCTCGTACAGCTCTTCGGTAATGCCGGCATCATTCAGCCCGACCTCCAGGGCGAAGGTTCCGGGCACGCCTTCTGGCACGGTGTCGAACCACTCCACGACGTCGATCAGGTAACCCAAGGGCTCGATCACCCGGCGCAATGAACCGATGGTGCCCTTGCGGGCATGGACGTCGTACGCCGAACGAATCGCCGAGCGCTTGGCCTCCGGCAACCAGGAGTTGTTCCAGCGGTCCACTGACCAGGCCCAGGCCAAATACGGCAACAAGTGCTCGGGACAGGTGTCGGCGTTGTACAAGCTGCGCAGCGGAATCAGTGTGTCTTCGTAGTTCGCGGCCTCGAGGGCCAGCTCCAGCGGGGTGCTGTTGAGCGGCAACAGACTGCTCATGTCAGGCCCCCAGGGTTACGGTGTAACCGGTGCAGTACGCCGCCTCGGCCTTGCTCGGTTTAATGTCCGTCCAGCCCAACAACTCGACCCGGGCAATCCCGGGAACGTGTAACTGCGCATCGATGCCCGAGCGCGCTACCTCCAGCCCCAGACGGCGCCGCGGGTTGATCCATTCGCTCAGGCGTTTCTGGCTTTCGGCCAGATAGGCTTCGTTTTCCGGTCCAGGTGCCTGCGGGTACAACACGGCTTCAATGCTGTAATCAATGACCACGGCACTCTGCACCGTGAGCCGATCACCCACTGGCCGCACATCTTCATCATTGAGGTGCAGCTGGACCTGCTCGAGCAGTTCCGGCGAGGCGGCGCCACTGCCTTCAAGACTGAGCACGGTGACCTCCACCACGGCCGGCGATGGGCTTTCTGCGGTGGCATCGGCCACCAGGCCCGAGGCATTGCGCGCGTGCAGGATGTAGCTGTTGCGTGGCCCGGCCGTGGTCAGCCCTTCATACGACAGCTGAATCCGCTCGCGCAGGGCATCGTCCTCCTCGAGCACCTGCGGTGTCGGCGGCACCGTGCTCAGGTCTTCGGCCTGAATCACTAACCGCTGCAGGTTGACGTTTGCCGCCAGGTGATCGAGGTCGCCACGTTCGGCGTGGGCCAACAGTAAGGCCTTGCCCGCGTCGTTGACCCGCGCCCGGTTCTGCAAGGCGCCATACGCGGCCTGCTCGATCAACTTGAGCACTGGATCGCTTTCCAGTTCTGCGGTCCAGTTGTCGCCCATGCTCAGACGGAAGGCTTCCAGTTTCTCCTGGTAGACCGCTTCAAAGTCCAGGTCTTCCAGCACTTGTGGCGGCGGCAGTGCCGCCAGTTCCATGGTCATGCGGACACCTCCAATGACACTTCACTGCCCAGGTACTGCCCGGTCAGCTCGAACGTGATCCGCCCGTCAAGGATGGCCACGGCGCGCACCCGTCCCAGTTTCAGACGCGGCTCCCAACGGCCCAGCGTGCTGGCCACTTCGGCCTGCACTGCACTCTTCCAGCCGTCATTCACCGGCAGGTCGACAAAGCGGCGCAGCTTACTACCGTAATCCGGGCGCATCCGCCGGCTGCCCAGCGGGGTGGACAGAATGTCCTCGATGGACTGGCGCAGGTGATCGATGCCGGAGATGAGCTGCCCGGTGCGGCGGTCCAGTCCGATCATCTCGATCAGCCCTCGACCGCGACAAAGTCCTTACGGCCGCGCAAATACTCGAGCGCGACCGTATCCGTCGACGCCACCGCGACCTGCGCTTTGGCCACGCGCAAAGTGCGCCCGCCTTCAGGCAGGATCAGCACCCGCGAGGTGTAGAGGGTGTCGCGAAAGACGCAGGGTGTTTCGGGTACCGCCGGGGGAGTTTCGTCCACCGTGGTCAAGGCATCCTTGGTTTTACTCGTCATGGTTTTCTCCAGACATGAAAAAGCCCGCGCGCGGCGGGCTGAAGGTGAATGTGCACTCAATGCGAGTGGTGGTTGCTGTTACCGCCGGCATCCATGATCGTGCCGGCTCCGTTGATGTCGCCGGATACGTTGAGCGATCCGTCGATAGTCACCTCACCCGCCAGCGCGATCTGGCTCGCGGCCACCCGGACCTGATCCGGCGTGACTTCGAACAACGACTCACCGACCTTGATCGTCGCGCAGCTGCCGTTCGGCAAGTCGATGCTGTAACTGCCGGCCTGCCAGTCGTAGATCAGCGAGCCGCCATCGTCGAAGTACCAGGCCTCGACGTGATCGCGGTTATCCGGCGGCGCCCCGGCATTGCCATACAGCCCCGGAATAAAGGTGCCCATCGCCGGGTCACCGCTGGGGCTGAACAGCGCGCCCTGCTCTCCCGGACTCGGCGCCCGCCAGTGCCGGGCCTTGCCGGCGGCCAGGCTATGCCAACGCACCCAGGCACTGACCCAGGTGCCGGCCTTGACCCGCACTCGGCCGGCAATCAGATCGACGCCGACCACCACGCAGGGCAGCAGCATGGCGGCGATCATCCGATCGTGTTCAGCGCTGGGGTATCCCATGCCAGATCCTCCGGCTGAAAGTAGTGATCCTCATTGCCGATACCGGTACAACCGTCGACGTTCAGGTACAGGGTGCCGGGCGGCTCGTTGGGCCATAACCACTCGACCTCACCGAGGTAGATCTGCTGGGTCCACTCCACCATCCACACGGTGTAACCATCCAGCTCAGGTTTGGTCCAGTCCTGGCGCGAGGCTACGAACTGCGCCTGCTCGACGTTATCCAAGCCCCAGGTCTGCGCCCGTAGCAAAATCGCGATTTGCGCCGCCAACTGGGCGCCCAGTAGCTGATGGCGCGCCAGCTCCGGCCCGACAATAGCTCGTGCCTCAAAACGCAGGACCAGCACCGTTTCACCGGTGCCGATGTCTTGCCCGGGCTCAAACTCAACCGGTTCCAGAAACACCGCCGGCAGCGCCACCCGGTCCTGAATGTCCGGACAGGTCGCGACAAATCGCACCGTGGGCAGCGCTTGGCGGAGGTGTTCCTCGATGGCCGCGTACAGCGCATCCAGCGAAAAGGCAGGATCAGCCACGGGCGCTCCCCTTCAGGTATTTATGCAGTTCAAAGTTCAGTTCCTGCTTGAGCACCACCAGCAGGCGCTCGTCGGCTTTTTTCGCCCAGGCATAAAACGGCCCTTCAACATCTTCGAGCGAAACCTTGGCCTTGGCCAATGGAAACCGATCATCGTTTTCCGCGATCCAGCCCGAACTGGTGCCGCCACTGGCCGAGACCGTGCTGCCGGGATAGTCGTCCGGGTTGAAATGCTTGCTGGAGGTGCGGATCCAGATATCCGCCTTGTTGCCGTACACACGCTTGTAAAAGGCGCCCTGGTAACGCCGCCCCGCCACCGAAACACCGGCCTTGCCCTGACGGGGACTCCCTATCCGGCTGGCTTCCATTGGGTTGGTACCGAACCAGAGTTTGCCCAACTGGCCCTGGCCTTTGATCGGATAGCTGCGCAGACGCTGACGCACTGCCCGGACGGCAATCCGCTCCTGTTTGCTGACATCCCGCGCCATGTGTGTGGCCAGCCAGCCCAACGTCTTGTTGATAGCCCGTCGTTGCGCCGCCGCAACCGCCTTGGGCACCACCTTGGCCAGACTTTTGAAGGCCTGCATATCCTTGGCCGAGAGCTGCAGCGAAACCGGGACGGCACTCATGCTTTTAACCTCAGGACCAACCCCACCAAGCCATCACCCGCCGGTTCAAGGTGAATCAGGGTGTACTCGCCGCCACCGTCCAGGGCCGGTAACTCGATCTGCACCGTTTGCGTTTTTTCCACGCCCGCCGCGTCGGCCACCCGAATGTGAAAGCACGGCTCGCGCAGACCGGTGTTCAAGCGGCCGATCTTGGGCTGCAACCAGGGCGCCGAGAACATGCCCAGCACGCGCCGGCCTTCGATGTAGCCGACATCGGCCAGGGTGTCGAACACCACGCTGTCGATCTCCTCGACCAGGTCTCGGAAAGCCATGGTCAGAGCGTCAGCAGGATCTGCGCCCGTGGACGGGTGCACAGGTGCAACGGGTTGGACTGGGCTTCACCCTCCATGCCCTTGTTGAATGGCAAGGGTTCCAGCTTGCTGTAATACGGCAGGCCCTGGGTATTGGCGGTCTCCATGTAGTCCGCCGGGGCAAAGCAAGAGATGTACAGATCCGGCACGCCTTCCGGAATCAACAACGCTTGATCGTCATGGATAAATGCCACCCCGGCGATACGCCCGCGGTAGCGCTCCCAGATGATGCCACCCAGCTCGAAGCTTTCCCGCGCGTCGCCGCGCAATTCCGCTGCCTGGATCGTATTAAGGAAGGTTTCCTCAACCGACTTGTGCGTAACCAGCTTGTTCCAGAAATTCTTGCCACAGAAGGCCCGCGAACCCGAGCTGGTGACGTTGCCCAATTCATCCTCCTGCATGTCCAGCGCTTCGGCGCACTTGACCCGGATCTTTGTCGCCGAGTCATTCAGGCCCATGGACAGGCGTTGTTGCTCCACGCCGAACGCCTGATAAATGTTCAGCAGGACCGTGGAGCCATCCGCGTCCAATACCAGGCCGTTGAGTGCGCCCATGCGTTGGAATTCATGGGTGGCATCGAGCTGACGCTTGGCTTTGCTCAGGCGTGCATTGACCACGCCCTGTACGGCCTGCAGCTCGGTCGCCGTACCAAAGGCACGAATGCCCTGAATTTCATCGGCATTGATGGTGAAACGCTGCGGCAGGTGCACGGTATTAAACGGAATCATCTGACGCTTGCTCGCGCCGACGACCAGACCCGAGGTGCCACGTTCACCCGCCGGCACCAGGGCCAGGGTGTTGCCGTTCTTTTCGATCTGCACGGTCAGGGTGGTGATGCCCTCTTCGCGAAACAGACCCAGGCTGCTGATGCGACCCGGCAGGTATTCCTGATCGTTGATCGCTGCAGTCAGCGAGGACACAGAAAAAACATCGTCGTTAAAAATGCCAATATCGGCCATGAAGGGACTCTCCAGAAAAGCAAAACCCCGCACTGGGCGGGGTTTGGAAATGGGGTAAAGGAGCGAAAGAACTTAGCGGACGATCACAAACTGGGTGGCCAACGAGGCCTCGGCGTCAGCATCCAGGCCGGTCAGGTGCACCTCGCTGACCTCAGCCAGTCGTACCACCGCACTGGCCCGACGCTCCTCGGTCGATTCGCCCAGCGGCCCGTAGAGGATGCAAGCCGCCACTTCGGTGCCGTCGGTGGCGGCGGGATCGTACGGGGCAAATTCATTGGTCGACGCGACCAGCCCCAGCACCTGCCCGGCATTCAAGGCGGCGCCCGCCGCCACCAGAATGGATTCGCGGGAGATTTTCCCAGCCCCTTCGGAGAGCAGAAACTCACCAGCGTGTAGCGTTTCGTACTTTACGGTCATGCTCGTGCTCCTTTTGCAGATTTGGATTGCCCAACCTTGACCGTCTGACGGGCCGCCCAGATCGAAGACGGATCAGGTTGTTTCGCCTGCACCTTCGGTGCAGGGTCTTGATTGAGAGGCAAGCTGTTGTCGATTTCGAAACCGTTGCCGCTGCTGACGATCTTGTCGAACAGCCGCGCCCGCACGGCGGGTGCATCTAGCCCGGCCGCGACATATTCGGCGCTGAACTCAGGTAACCGTGCGGCGACACACAGGTCATTTACGGCCTTGGCACGGGTGAGTGCTGCTTGAACGGTGGCTTCGTCCTTGAGTCCGGAGGATTGAATCAGGGGCTCGATCAGGTTGCTGATCCCGGCCTGGGTGCAGCCCTGAGTGATCATCAGGGCCAGCTTGGCGGTATCCAGTATCGGAGGTGCGGGTAGCTCGGAGGGTTCGGGCTCGGGTTTCGGATCGAGCTCAGCAGGTTCATCAAGCTGTGCCAGCAAGGCAGCGGGTGCATGCTGGTAACGCTGCAATACGCCACCCTGGCCGAGGCAAGCCTTGACCTGAACGCCATCACCCACTTCATCCGCCAGGCCCAAAGCGACCGCCTCACCCGCGGTCAACCAGGTTTCGGCGGCCACCATAGCGCGCAGCCCCTCCTCATCGATGTTCGGCGCCTTGGACTTGTAGGCCGCAATGATCGCCTCCGTGGTCTGGTCGAGGACATCGGCCACCTTGCGAAAGCTATCGGCATCACCCGCCGCATAGGTCCATGGGTTGTGAATCATCAGCATCGCGTTGGACGCGATCACCACCTTGTGGGCACCGCACACCGCGACGCTGGCCGCACTCGCTGCCAACGCATCGATACGGCCGGTGCAACGCTCGCCCAAACGCGACAGCGCGTTATGCATGGCCAGGCCGTCGAACAGATCGCCACCGACGCTGTTGAAGGCGACGATGACCGGCGATACCCCATCATCCATGGCGCGCAGATCCTGCACGAATTGACTGGCCGTGATCCCCCAATAACCAATCTCGCCATACACGAACACTTCGATGGTGCGCTGTTCAGCATCACCGCTGGCCTGCACCGTGTACCAGCTCTTGTCCTGCACCTGGACCCGCTGGCCGGCCTTGTTGTAAATGCGCGGAGACGTGTTGTTGCTCATGCTTGCTCCTTGTCGTCGAGTGCCTGAAGCAAATCGACGAGCGTGCTGTAATTAAGACCCTTGCCCCGAGCCCGTTCGGCATCCGCGGCGTTTTCTTCATCCACCGTTTCGGCGTCATACCCGGTGCGCAGGACCATCTCGCTGCGCGAGGCAAAGCCTGCGTTGACTTCCATCGTGCGTGATTGAACATCCTGAACCGGATGGATATAGGCCCAGCCTTGTGGCACCCAACGCGTACGCAGATATTCACGGCGGCGCTGGGCGTAGTCCGGCAGCAGCACCGCGCCACTGAGTACCGCCATGTCCATCCAGGCCGCCCGCACTGGGCGACACAACTGGTGCACATACACCCCAAATTGCAGCTGCTCCAGACGACGCCGGAACTCGGTGAGCACCACGCGCAGCGCGCGGTCATTCACTTCGCGCATGTCGCCGGTGAGAATCTCGTACGGCATCCCGGCCCCGGCCGCTGCGGCCATCAATTGCTGACGCATGAAGTCTGGATAGTTGTTGCCTGCATCCGGCGGCGTGGAAAACTCGACCTCCTCCCCCGGCAACAGCTCCTGCATGGTTCCGGGCTCCAACGCGACCATGGGCGTGAAACCGTCCGAGGCCAGGTTCAGCGGCGCACCGGTCACCGGATCGACCGGGGTCTGAATGTCATCCGGCGACGGCTTTTTGATGAAGCCGGCGAACAGGTTGGCCACCTCCTGGCGGAACAACACCGCATCGTCGTAGTTGTCCAGGCTGCGCAGGCGTTTAAGCACCGGTGACAAGCGTGGCAAGCCGCGCAACTGACCCGGCTCAACCGGCTCAAAAATGTGCAGCACCTGACTGGCCGGTACACGCACCAGCTGGTTGTAGCCGCTGTTCAATGACGAGGCATCGCCCGGATGGGAGCGATACATCCAGTACGCGACCCGGCGACTGTCCGGACTGAACTCGATCCCGGCGCGGATGATGTTGCCGTTGCGCGCCGCCTCGAACTTGTCGTGCGGCACAAACTCCGGGGCCAGTACCTGCAACTGCAGCGGCACCGCCAAGCCTTCGTCGAGGCTGCGTGGCCGCAAGCGGACAAAACATTCACCGGCGGTTTCAACCGTCCGAGCGATCAGCGCCTGCTGACCATAGAAGTCGGTCAGGCCATCGGCATCGGATTCTTCGACCCAATCGGCCCAGAGTTCCTGCAGCAGATGCCGAAGCTCATCGTCCTGGGTTTTCGGCCGTGGCGTAATGCCGGTGCCGATCAGGTTACTGACCCGTTTGTCGATGATGTTGAAGGCGTAGGGGTCGTTGCGTACCGCCGCCCTGGAGCGGGAACGCAGGTTGCGCAGCGCCGGAATGGCCAGGCTGTTGAAGCCCGCGTCGGGGGCATCCCAACTGGCGGAACGGCGCCCTTCGGCGGCGCCTTCGTAACTGGCCTTGATGTTCGACGGGATCAGGAAACCGCCGCGGCCCAATGTTGGAAAGTGATGCGCCATTACAATCCCTTGCCTCCATGGTAAAGCCGCACGATGCGCGACCGAGGACCGGCCGCCGCGATCAGCGAACTGCGGATCTCGTCGCGCGCCCTGAGCAGTTCGTCGATGTCTCGGTACTCAACGTTTCGATCCGCGTAGCGCACGATTTTCTCACCGCGTGCGATTGCCTTCTCGACCGCATCGAGTTGCTGTTGGGTAAAGGCCATGAGGGATCGCTCTAAAAGAGAAAAACAACGTGAGGTAAAAATCTTTGCGCCTGAGCACACCGCCACTCAGCGCCGCTTGAGGTAGCCGCTGCTGGAACTTCGCCGTTGTGGGGGACGTGCAACGGGCGGTGGTGACGCCGCCGGTGCAGTGCGTTGCGGTACCGGCTCGGCAGGTTGCTGCTGTGGCTTTGCCGGCGTGCTGACACGCTCGGCCGTGACGGGTTTCTCGCCCGGTGGCGCAGCCTGAAACAGCGCGGCTCTTACCCGCTCCCAGTCGTGTTCCTTGTAGCGGTGCAGTCCCAGGTAATGCGCCATCGCCAGGCTGTACACCATCAAGTCGAGGGCCTCGTTGCGCTCAGCCTTGCCCTTGACCCATTCGATTTTTTTGAAACCTTTGACGTAGCGGGTCACCTTTCGCTCGGCGACGCACTGAGCGAAAAAATCGTCCGGCAGGTCGTTGGCAAAGTGCAGCGCACCAGGGCCGTCTTCCACCGGATAGCGGTTGTAAATCCAGTCCTTGGCGGTGTCGGTGCCGATGAACCACAGCTCCACGCCCTTGCGTTCGGTCAAACCTTTCCAGGTGACATCCATCATCGATGGTCGCTGCGCAATCACCGGGCGGCCCGGCTTGCTCGCGCCCTTGACCGCGAAGATGTTGCGCCAGCGCCGCAGCCGGCAGAACTGATACACCTCGTCGGTGTGATTACCACCGGAGTCGATGCCGGCCGCCCGGATCGTCAGCTCCACGCCACAGGGATGCGGATAACGCGCCTTGAGTTTGTCATCGAGCACCGCCCAGGTTCGTTCGTCGGAGGGGTCGCCCCAGATCACCTGATAGTCGATGATCCAGCGCTCCATACCGGCGCCCCAACCAACCACCATGAACTCCAGCCGGTTGGCTTGAACGTCAACCGACGCCGTGAGCATCAGCACCGCGAACGGCATCGAACCCAGGCCATAGGTTTCCAGGCGTGCCCGGGCCATCAGGACATCGGCTTTGGTCTGCTCCTGGGCGCTGTCCCAGACCTTGGCCAGACGAGTGTTATAGAACACCTGCATGGGTTCCAGATCGCCGCGGGACATGGCTGTTTTGGCCTTCTCGAACTGCTTGGCCAGCGAGGCCCAACCGGTCCAGCCAGGAGGCGAATACAGCGCATTGAGGTTGAAACCGACAGTTTCGCCATCGCCCTGGGCATGGGCGCGCCACTCGCCCTTGGCCAACATCTCGCCCTTGTGGTGTTCTTCGATCAGCACGTCACAGTCAGGACCGACGCACTGGTAGTGCACCAGTTGGTAATCCGCCGAGTAATGCAGGCGCTCCCACTCGAGGACTTGCATGTGCCCACAGCTCGGGCACGGCACGTAGTAATAACGCTGGTCGCTGGTCTCGAACAGATCGGCAATACGTGAGGCGCCCCTGATCGTCGGCGAACTGGAGAAGTAGAACTTGGCGTTACGGCCAAACGTACTGCCCCGAGTTTCGGCCAGCTCAATCGGGTCGCCCTCCTCCCCGACGTCCACCACCCAGCGATCCACTTCATCGCCGTAGATGTAGCGGGCCGACAACTCCGACAGGTTCGCCGCGGAGCCTGCTGTGGTGATGTACAGCGAGCCGCCTTCAAACTCTTTGGTGTCCATGGTGTTGCGAGCGTCGCGCGAGCGGTTGGCGGCGACCCGCTGGCGCAGCTCAGGAGTGGCCTTGATGGTCTTGCCGATGCGCGAAGACACCCGCTTGGCCAGGCCGAGGCTGGGCAGCAAGGTCAAAATGTTCGATGGTGCCATGTGCATCAAACCACCGATCCAGTTCAGCGCGATCTGGGTTTTCATCAACTGCGAGGCGACCATGGTCACCACGCGCTTGCAGGGGTGCGCCGGTGACAGGCAGCGCATCGGTTCGCGGGCATACGGGGTCCGCGCCGTACGGTACTGGCCGGGTTCGGCGGCGCCGGCATCGCGTGGGATACGCATGTACTCGTCGGCCCACTGATCGATCCAGAGATCTGGGTCCGGTTGTAGCCCACGGAAATGCGCCTCACGGTACACCGCTGCACCATTCGGGATCTCTGAGGGCATAGATTTAACTCGGGGTGACGGCGTGTTCTAGATCCGCCTTTGACACTCGTTCGGCGTCTTCCAGCGCTTGTCGAATGGCCGCAGTCAAAAGCCTCTCGATTTGCCAGGGGTCGGTCATCCCTGCCATTTCCGGGGCCAGGCGCGGAGGCAATCCCAGCAACTGATCACGCACTAGGCGGCCAGCGTTATAGGCTGCATTTTCCACTGCCTTTCGCTCAACGAGCGTGCCCTGCTGGGTATGAAAGTTGGCCTGCTCTTGCAAGGCCAAATAGTGTTCCCGCATAGCGCGGGCCTTCTGAAAATCCGGCGCCAGTCCCAGCTGATCAGCCTCGATTTCTTCGCCCGCGCTGGGAGCGTCGCGCTGAAGTCGCTGCTGCTCGTGTCGAGCAGCGACGCCGGCTTTACTCGGATCGCTGGTCATCGCCAGGAGCTGATCGCTAGCATTCACGTCAATCAACCCGGCGCCGTTCACAACCAGCCTTTCATTTTGGACCAGTTTACTGATGTGCTGCCTCGACCAGCCCTTCAGTTCGCCGTATTCCTTGCGAGTTAAAAAAGCCATACACCCTCACCTGTTTATTTCCGGGTAACGCGTAACCTTGTCAACTTACTTGACAGGCTTCCCAAGCGTTTATCCGGGAGTTTCATTGTGAACACCTGAATAGAGCAGATAGGCGTTACGACCAGTCGTAGCGGGCCTGTGCGGAGAAATGATGAGGGGGATAAGTACAAACTTTGACGGCTCGAAATCAGGGATTTGCTGTCAACCTGTCAACCTGTGTCAACTAACTTTCAGACCCTGCCGCTAGCGCGTTTGCGCGAGTCTTATGCCCCGTGTTCCTTGGAAGTTGCCAGGGTCCCCGGTGGATTTGGAAACCTCGAAAATCCACACGCGGGTCAGGCCGAGCTCAATCAACCGGCTTGCCACATGGGCGAATGTCCCGTGGCGGTTGAAGACCGTTCACGATCGCCGCGGCATACACCGCTGCCGTTGAGGTAGGGACCGGCGGATATGCTTCCTGCATCCGCCCGTGATCAACGCGTTTAAAACGGACGCAGTCGTCATAAACCACTACTTCCCACGATGAGATCGCTTGTTTGTGGCTCATGCTGGTATCGCTGCAATCTGGCGGGCAATCTCGTCATGGATCATCTGGGCTGTCCAGGTACGGGTGACGAGGTCAGTGCCAGCTACCAGCATCGCGGCATCACCCTCGGCAGGAGCAGCCGGAATCACTGGTTTGTCGGTCAGATCGTTGTAGCTACCCGAGAAGTCCGAAGTCCCACTACCAGTAGCAGCACGAGCAGCGGCAGCATCGACACTCACCAGCACCGCCTTACCGACATCAGAGGCGTCCGTGATGCTGTCCGAGGTGATATCGCCTGGTGCTCCACCGACATTGCTCGAGCCCTTCACCACAGCCTGAAGCACTTGAAAGCCTTCAGTGATGGAGACAGGGCTACCGTAAGGCTGCCAACCATCGGCAATGGCCTCAGCCAGTTTGGCCACCAGCTCCTCGGGATTGTTGGCAACGACGGTGTCATATTGGGTGTAGGCCATTATCTAAACCTCAAAATTGAATGGTTGAACGGTGAGTGGCTGACAGGCAGGCGACTCACCACAGTGGATATGGCCCGTGACGGCGTAGGCCATCAGGAGCACAACAGGCAGCCCCCACGGACGGGGCTTCATGGTGCCGAATCCGACTTGGGAAACTTGCTTTCAGCAATCCGATCAGCCCAGTGGGCGACCTTCTTCACCCCAAGGAAGCCCACCCAGATACCGACCGGCTGAGCCAGTGATGGCGACAAGCCCATCAGCTCGAAGCCCCAGATAATGCTCAGGGAGAGCAACACACACATGGGGCCTTCGATCAGCGCATCCTTCCAGGTGCCGCCGGTGTAGAACACGCGCAGCACGGTCATGCACAACGACAGAAAGGCCGCCCAAATGGTTTGCGAATGCTGACTGAGCCACACGAAAGCAATGGCCCAGGTGTCTGGTTTTTCCGGCATGTTCGGGGTCTCTGTTACCTCCCGAGACTCGGAAGAAAGTCAAAAAAACCCGCACAGTGGCAGGGCTATAAATTGGTTTCTGGCCATTGCACAACGCAGAGACCGAAAACAAAACCAATAAGTATTTACCGACAACAACCCAACAAAAACCTCGACAATACTTATCACATGACTTATATTTTTGTCATGGATTGCGAGGCAGCATGAATACAATCAACTGGACCCGGAAAGCCGTAAAGCAGCTCTCCAAGATCAACAAAGATGAAAAAGGCAAGATTTATGACGCAGCACAGGCGCTCGCTCATATGCCCAACGTCTCCAACGTCAAAGCCCTAGTCAAACACCAGTATGGATACCGGCTCAGGGTAGGAAACTACCGAGTCATGTTTGACTGGGATGGCGGGGTCAAGATCGTAAACATTGAAGAGGTGAAAAAGCGCGATGAACGCACCTACTAACATTCAGATCATCAGCGGGCCAGACGGAGCGCCCGCCTTTGTCGTCATCCCCTACGCGGAGTATGTTGCAAACCACCCGCAGGAGGATTTGATTCCGAATGAGGTGGTTGGATACATGGTCAAAGAAGACCTGACCGCTGTCGGCGCATGGCGTAAGCACCTGAACCTTACTCAGGCAGAAGTGGCCTCGCGCATCGGCATTACCCAGGCGGCATACGCACAACAAGAGCAAGCCGCAAAACCGCGCAAGGCCACCCTCGACAAGATTGCTCATGCGTTCGGCATTCATCGTGATTTGCTGGACTTGTAAATGCAAAAAGCCCGACGCAATGGCCGGGCTTTGTAGTCACTCTTGAGTCGGGAAACCTGCTCGTAGCTCCTGCATCGTGAGCAAACCCAGCTTTCTGGGATTGCCACACATCCAGCAGGAACACACCTTCCCATGGTTGGCAAAAAGACCAGCGGTTTTCTCGCTGGTTGACCAGCACTCATAAGCGCGCTGCTTTGCATAAAAGCGAGCCTTGATGCGGCGTGTATCGTGTCGGCGTTGTGCTCTGGACATAACTTTCTCCGTAGCCAAAGCCGACAAAGCCCCGGCAGATTTCTCTGGCGGGGCTTTAAAAGTTCGGTCAAGTTCGCCAAAGGCGAAACTCTAAATATGGCGAAACGATACCCTCAGCCGAACATTTGGTCAACCGATATATTGCGCATTAACATTTAACGCTCATGCCGCCTCTTTCATCACGTTGATGCACCGGGAAACCGGCACCAGTGCCTGCTTGTCCAGATCGTTACAGGCATCGAAACACCGAGCAACGAACCCTTCCCATTCCCGACCCCAGTTCTCAGATGGCAACGACACTCCGTGCACAGCGAAAATCCAGCCACGGAACGCCTCCGGGGTTGGCAGCGGGTCGATGCCCTCGCTCTGGCCGCCCTGGTGCATGCGGCGGTACCGGAACAACACAGTCGAGGCCACGTAGCGCGCCTTGATGAACTTCTTCGCCATCATCTTCGGCCCCATGGAGTACACGGCCATAAATAGGACCTCCTCTGCCTCTTCCTTGTCGTCGTCGGTGGCGAGCGGGCTGTACATGTGGTTGCCGAAAGCCTTGAGCGCGGCCGGCAGCGTGCAGATAGCGTGTTGGATGTGGCCCGACAGCGCCTGGTGCATGGCGTGCCGACTGTTCACGGACTTCTCGGTCTTCTGCACAGAGCAGCCCAGCAGGCCGATCTGCTCTACGTGGGCGCCTTGACTATCCCATGGGGTGTACAGCGCATCGTGCCAGGCTAAGCGTGCCGAGTTCAGTTTCATCATGCTGTCGTCCTCTTCAGTTCCCTGGTCAATGCCCGGTATTTGGCTTTGATGGCCTTCAGGTCTTCGATGGTGTAGCGCTGGGCCTCATGAGGCCCTTCCAACCACTCAACCCGTTCGGTGCCGATGCGCTTCACCAGCTCGATGCGGTAGTTCACGATGTCGCCAGACTTGTGGTTGTTGCAGGGGGCACACTGCTTCCACACGTTCAGTGGTTCGAAGCGCAATTCAGGGTTCGCTCCGACGGTGCGGTAGTGGCCTGCGTGGTACTGACCCTGATGGTGCCGCCCGCAACTCACACACGGCAGATCCTTGTCCCGCAGGCGGATGAACTCGTTGAACGCCTGCTGCGTCTCGCGCATGTGGTCGGCCCGCGACTTGATCCGCTCCTTCGCTACCCGGATCTCTCGGCGCTCGCGCTGGTCGATGGCTTTGCGAGCCTTCTCCTGATTCACATCCTTGATGGCCAGGCCGCACAGCGGGCTGCACACCGATTGCAAAGGGCGGCCACGATCAGGGGTGAACTCAATGCCACAGGCGCCGTTCTTGCACTTCTTCTTGCGGAGTTCCTTGAGGGCTACTCTCATGCAGCCACCTCACCCAACAAATCACCGAAGAAAACGCCCTTGGCCGAAAACTCAGCCACGATACGGTCGGTGTACGCGATGCCCTGGGCGCGGTTGAACAGCCGAGTAACCGGAAAGCCGTCCGGGCCGAGCAGCGGACAAGGCCCCATCAGCTCAAGCTTTTCCTCGTAGGTCAGGTGCAGGAACATCCGGTTCCAGCCATCGCGGAACTCTGGGCAATCGCAGCGCATGATCGGTACGCCGAAGTGCAGCTTGCAGTAGCGACGTGCGTCCTCGACTTCACCGATCTGCGTCATCTGAGCAATGCGCTGGTACAGGGAAAACCACAGAGCGTTCTGGTCCAGGGTGCGGTCCTTGCCAGGGCGCAGGGAGACCACGACAAACTTTTTGTCCCGATACATGGCGGTGAGCTTGGTGATCGCTTCGAACAGCCGGGCCGAGCTATTGACGCTTATACGGTCGGTCATGGCTGCTACCTACAGGCTTTTCAGCAGCGATTGCAGCTGCTTGAGCTTGCCGAGCGCTTCAGCATTACCTTCACGCTCCGACTCAACCGAAAGCGCCACCTCTTCGATGCGTACAGCCAGCTTTTTCATGCGCTGACCGAGCTCATCGGCAAGACTGACCACCTCGCCAGAAAGTGCCGCCAGTGCATCCAGGGCATTGACCTCTGGTTTCTTGGTCAATACCACGGTCTGACTGGCTTCCTTCGACATGACTTGCTCTCTCTTCGGTTTAGGGTTTGTGGCGGCACGCTGGAAGCGTCCATTAACTGGCTCGCGAATCAGGCCTTGCTCTTTCAGTTCACCGAGGCATGCACGCACCGGGCGAAACTGCGCACTGCTGGTGTTGGAGGCCTTGAGCGCGTTGTGAATATCGATTGCCGCCCAGCACTCCTGGATGGGGACAAAATCGAACACCTTGCGGGCAAGGGCCGTCTGCCCGGCGAGCATCTGTTGCAGCCTTGATTGGTTCATCAGTAACCCCCCTTGCGTTGCACGGCAGTGATTGCCGCACGGGCTTTGCGCTTGCGCAGATATGTGTCGACCCGGTCTGCCTGGGCCTTTTTGAGTCGTTCGCGGTCTTGCCTGGCCTTGGCCGCCTCGAGAATCGAACGAACCTCAGCGAGCTTTTCGCGTAGATGTGGCGACGGTGTCGCCGTGGAGCCAGTGATGAGCCCGGCTATGGCCTGACCATCGGCAGTGATGGGCGCGATGCGTAGATCTGCCAGATACTGGGTGCCTGCTTGTTGGGTGATGAGCTGCATGCGGACTGCCGATTCAATCGCCGCAACCCGCCGTGATGGATCGAACCCAAGGGAAACGCTCCAAGCGGCCGGCAACGCTTCGGCTCGAGCAGCGACCACCAGCCGCTCGTAGGCACTCATGAACGCCATGCGAGCACCCACCTTGTCGCCGAGCTTCAGGATCGGCGCAGCAGCCTTCATGGCCTGCTGGATCTCGGCAGTCATCACCACCGTTTCGGATTCATCACCGGCAGTGAGCGCAATCGACCACGCCTCATCCTTGCCCGGGCGGCCGTCCTTGCTCTGGACACGCGACAGGATGTCAGCCATGGCCAGCTTGCCCTTCACTTCACACCGACAGGCCTTCAGCGCGGCGCGAACGACTGGCACCGGATACGCAGACAGGTCTTCGGCCATCATCGCCGCGGTACCTGGATTCATCTCCTGCCCCATAGCCTCTGCCGTTGCGCAGATGGCGGCAGCTAGCCCGGCGACCTGGGCGTCATTCATTTCAGAGGTACTCATTGCGCTCTCCCGCTTGGCGCTTGGCCAACACCAGTTGAGCCGCCTTCTCTGCTGCGGACAGGTTTGCCTCAGTGCGTTCCATCTGCCGGGCGGTTGCCCCGTTGACGCGCTGACCGGTTACCCATTGGGTGTGATAGCTCTCGGCGTTGGTCAGCAACTCGTTGAGGCTGTGGCACTTACGCAGGACAGCAGCGTCACTGGTTTTCAGGAAGTGAGCGGCGACGTGGTGGGCGACATCGGCTCCGAGACGATCCACCAACTGACCGAGCTGACCGCCCGCTTTGGCGTTCCACACCGGCCAGGCGCCGTAGCGCTTGCGGTAGGCCATCGCGTAATTCGCCCAAGCCTTGAAGGTTTTGCATGACTGATCTTTTGGGCCCGGCATGTCGGCGGGCAATTCAACTCGTGGTGCTTCGATGCGATCAAACACCGCCAGCGCGCCGGACTGGGTCGGCTTGCCCGAGCCGTCCTGCAAAGTATCTGCCGTAGTCTCTGAAGTAATCTCTGCTGTAGTCTCTGTAATAGCTTGCTGGTTTACCGCAGGCTTGCTTGCGGCTTTCCTGCGTCCTTGTTTGCGGGAATCCTGCAAACTGGATTGCGGGAAATCAGCAGACAAGTTTGCGTGAATCGCTGCGATGTTCACCCGGTAGAACAGTCGGCAAGGAACACCCTTCTTCATCTCTTCAATCGCGCCAATCTTGACCAGCTTTTTGCGCGCACTCTCTTGTTCCGAGCGAGTCATACCGGTCTCGGCCTCCCACTCTTCCATGGTCTTGTAGAACCATCCCTCGGTGTTGTCCGTGCGATTGGACCAGTAGATCGCCTGGGACAGCATCAGGGCGCCAGTGATGCCTACGCCAAGCGTCACAAAGGCGCGCTGAAAGGCGATTGGCCGATCAAGCAGTTCCTGAAAAGTCATGCCGTCACGCCTTCCCGGCCAATGAGGCGACTGAGTTCGTGCGCGACACGTTTCGCGAACGCTGAAAACGTGTCGCGACATTGGGCGGGGTATTGCTTGAAGTGGGTTGGCTCTGCATAATCGGACTCATCAAGTGGTAGCGAATGAGCCGGGGCGGAATCCCGGCTTTTTTGTGCCCGGGATTTAGGCGATGGATTTCAAAGTCGGTCGGTGCAATGCAAGCAGAGCGTCGGCTTTACGGCCCAACTCCCCTGCCCGCGCTTCAACCTGACGGCATTGCTTTGCAAACGCAGGTAGGTGCGGCAAGTCCTCTCCGCACATCACTTGATCGTCGAATACATCGCTGCCCGTATCGATCACATCCCCCAAAGCACGGATCAGTGCTCCGAAGCTTCTGTTCGCGCATTGCTCGGTCTGCATCTGCCGGGCTCCGATCAACCCATGACGGCCGGCCAGTTCATTGATGCAGTGATCGCGGAACTCCGGCTCTAGCGCATTCACCCACGACTCTTCCAGCCAAGATGGCATTTCCTGCTCGCCCGACAACCAGCGTTGAACACGCTTGAGCCAGCGACCGGTTGCCTTCATGAACTCGCCGACATCATTCAGCCGTGCCAGCTCATCGAAATCAGGAACCTTCGCCAGCTCGATCTTCGCGGCAGGGACGATCAGGTAAATTTCCCGGCTCAGCGCCTGAGCAAAGTCGTCCTGGCTCAAGCTGGTGCGTGCGATCTGGTTTGCTGCGTGAGCGACCAACACTTGGTCACGGGTTTGCACGCTGTGTCTTGAATTGGACGTTTCCATGGGGACTGCTCTCTTCTAATCTGGCTTCAATTGAGCGCTGGGCGGAGATTCCGGTTAACCAGCGAGGCGTTGGGTTTGGGCAGGAAAGGGCTTCACCTCCTCCGCCTCAAAGCTGCCGTCATCAAACTCGGTCACATAAACTTCCCGATCCGCCTTTAAGGCTTTGCTGATGCCGCCCTGGCTCATACGAAGAGCTGTCGCCGCCTTTAGCTGGCCAACTTTCGTCACAAAATCTTTGAGTGGTATGCGCTGCATAAGGGGGTCCTCCTTCACTATGCATGCGCAAAAGTATTACCTGCGGTCTTTATTAAGTCAATATCGGCGGTCTTAGATTGATATTACCTGACGTAATACAGTTAACTGATGAATAAACCTTTGAAAAAACGCCCTTTGAGCGACGTAGAGCAGCAGGAATGCGCCGCGCTGAACGCGCTCTATAAAGCGAAGAAAAAAGAGCTCGGCCTGAGCCAGGAAAAAATTGCTATCGAGGGCCTTAAGGCCAATAGCCAGAGCGCCGCGAGCCATTATTTGACGGGGCGAAATGCCTTGAATATCGAGGCGGCCTCTGTTTTTGCGCGTTATTTGAAAGTCCCTGTTTCAGCCTTTAGCGAGCGCCTCGCCAAAGAAATCGACATGCTTTCAAGCTCTGAACCTTCTAATGTCGGTTCAACTCGTCAACCCATCGAGTCCTTCCGCTACCCCGTAATTAGCTGGGTTGCCGCTGGTGCATGGGCGGAGGCCATCGAACCCTTCCCTCCTGGATTCTCAGATCGGTACGAACTCTCGGACTACAACTCAAAAGGTCCCGCGTTCTGGCTTGAGGTCAAGGGCGACTCAATGACATCACCAGTCGGGACTAGCATCACTGAAGGAACCCTGATCCTGGTTGATACCGAGGCTGATGTTCAATCCGGGAAATTGGTGATTGCCAAATTAGCTGACAGTGGCCAGGCCACGTTCAAAAAACTCGTAGATGATGGTGGTCGACGCTATTTGAAGCCGTTGAACCCTGCCTACCCCACCGAGATGTGCGCGGAGAACTGTCGGATTGTCGGTGTTGTGGTCAGGGCATTACAAAAATTGTAGTGATCGGGATTTTCATATCAATCCCGTCATGCCTTCGTCACACCAGATACGCACAATGCACTCAGCCAAAGGGATTTGGCCCCGCCTATAAAGAGCCCGCCATGTGCGGGCTTTTTCGTATCCACGACATCCATTTCACGAGTCACTCAAGGGATGAAGCATCCCCCTACTCCTTTCACAGCGTTCATAAGCCCGCCGCGCCTGGGCTTTCTTTTGCGCACAAAAAGCAGGCAAGAGCTTTTTCCAGATCCCCTGAGAAAAATCATTGTCGCTCATCAGATATTTGACATTCTAAGGCTTTGTTTTCAAACGGTAAAAACAAGGAACACTCCATGCGGCGCCCTCCTCCTCAAAGCCCAGCTGAGACCTCATATGAGCTTGTACGTCGACGAATCCAACGCCTGATCTCTGCACCGCATGCGCAGAAAACTCAATCCGTCGTCGTCACAAGGTCAGAGGAAGAACCTACTGATGTGTGGCAGCAGGTACTTCAGGAAATTGAAGAAACCAATGGGATCCGCATGGATCGGCTTGAGAACGGCGCCGTCAGGATCGGATGGCGAGAGTACTGCGAAGCGTGAAGAGAACCCGCAATTGAGCAGGTTTTTTACTATCTATCGTCTTTTTTATTACCTGCGGTCTTGACCGCTTATATTATCGCTAGTAATTTATGTCTCAAGCCAACATCACCGGCCCAGCAGCGAAAGCCGCGCCGCTCTTTAACAACCTGCGCCATACACGATTACCCGGCGATCCGCTGGGAGGTCAGCCCCGGCCACACCTGTGGGGCGAGAGAAAGTCAGGTGAATAAAAACGCGCTGCCACTACTGGTGACCGGCGACAGACAGGCACGAAAGCCTGCCCACGATGGGATACCCCATACGGCTGTCGAGGTGTTGACCGAACTGGCGAATGACTCGGTAAGCGGCGCGAGTGACACCCTGCAGATTTACTGATGCCGCTTCGATGAGGCGGCATTGTTGAATTCAGCGGAGGAATCGAATGAAGGCCTGCACTAGATGCAAGCGAATCCTCAGTCTAGATAGTTTTCATGCACGAAATGGAAAGCCTGGCGCAGCATGCCAATGCAAGGGGTGCGCAAAAGAACGAGGATTTGCTTACAGGGCGCAGAATTTAGAGAAGATTCGCGCTAAAGATCGGAAGTATATAAAGCAGAATAGAGAAAAAATTAGGGAGCGGGACAGGATCTACCAAGATAGCCATGCTGAAAAGATTAGAACCAGAAGATCAAATTACTACGAAGCAAACAGCGACAAAATTATCGCAAACAGTAAACGCTACCAATTAGAACACAAAGGCGCTCTTGTCGCTAAGCGAAAAGCAGAATCTGAACAAATGACAGATTCGTACATAAAGCATGTTCTAAGCAATCGTACTACCCTAAGAAAATCGCAGGTGCCCTCTGAGTTGATTCCAATCAAACGACTGCAATTGATTATTGGGCGCAGGGCAAAGGAGATATTAGATGAAGAATGCTGAAGAGCTTCGCAAAAACCTATCTGAGGTATTTCGCCAACTTCAGGCTGGCGAGCTGAAGCCAACCGAAGCCGCAGAGCTAGCCAACCTAGGCGGCAAGATGATTAACAGCGCCAAGGTTCAGGTCGAGTACTACGCACTTCGCAAAGAAGCACCGCGCATAGCCTGGCTTGAGCAGGGAGCTGAATAGAACAACCGGCGCCACGTCAGCCTGAGGAAACTGCCCGAGCGCCTGATACCCCCATCGCCAGACTGCATCTGAGTATGATCTAACCCAGACCCGTTTTGCCCGACCGTTGTCGTGGCATCGCTTCATAGCGGCGGTCAGGTCACACCCTAATGCGGATACAACAAACTAGTATCCAGTCATATCCTCGATCTCTTTTAATCTATTTTTCGCGCTTTCTTGGAGGCTGTCAGCCAAAATCATTGGCCGAATAGAACCACCCCAAAATCTGTCTGCGTTAAAATTGCACCACTCAAGCGACCACTTCTTCCACTGCAAATGCAACCTTCGAAATCTTGACTTACTGCTATCATCTTCAAGTTCTGAACGCTTTACTCTAATGGCGTTACTTAGCGCTAATCTTGTAGCCTTGTATCTTTCGTATGCACTGACATTCATTTCATACTGCGTTAACGGTTTTTCTTTCCAGATGGTTGCCCACAAAATAGCGTCAACCACCTCCGTAAAAGACTTCACGCTTTCGACGGCAGCAGAGGCACCTTCGAAGCTCACCTCGTATTGTGATGCAGACTCATGAGCAAGTATGTGTCTTGCGTCGAATGCCATCGCCAGATCGCGCCAAACGAGAGACACATCCTGAATCAATGGTTGCCTGAACTCGCTATTCTGCCTTGCAAAATAAGGATCTTCAGCAGTCGCTGCCATTTTTTTCAGATCAGATCCTAGGATTGCATCATAAGCGCCAACCAGGTGGGCCAAAGAGCTGAATGGAAGACTGTAAGCTACTAAATCTCCTACTGTTACAGCTTTATTATGGATCATCGGTATAACATCTACAGCCTTTAACTTTTCCCCTACGAGCTTTAATCCCCGCTCAAAATATGGCGAACCTTGATCGACTATCAAGGATATATTGGCACGAAAGTGGGACTCCAGAATCGCGACAGACGCAACAGGAAAATACCTAAAGAGTTCGCACTCACCAGAAAACTGAACTCTCTGCAATACTTCCACGAGATTGAAAAGTCTAGTTGCAGTTTCATAATGCGAACTGTCGACATGTCCAAATTGTAATCGAGAGCGTATTTCCGCAACCTGCTTATCGATTCCTGTCTTTAGTTGTTTCGTCAAAATAGCCTCGAGCCAAGTAATTATCGAGTACTTACTTTAGCTCACCCTCGTAAAAATAACTTGGCCGACACCACCCGCCTGCACTCCCCTCCGCGCCCAACGGCAACCAGCGGAATGGATGAGTGCAGCCGAGTTTTGTTGGATCAATACCCGCCGATCTGGAGGCGACCATGACTTACGAAGTGATTGTTGAAGGGTTTGTCCTCCAGGTGGAGGTGACCCATTGCGAGAACACACCGCCGTGCCCGGGTAGCTGGAGCAGCGACTGGGATGCGCAGGGTTGTCGTGAGCTGGAGTTCAACATGGTTTCGGGCATTTGCTACGACGAAGAAGGCATCCGAATGGATGTTGATCCGTGGACCCTACCACTTCTGGCGAAACAGTACGGACGGCAGATCGAGACAGCGCTGTGGGTTGAAATCGACGCCAATCGACGCCGGGAACGGTGGGCAGCATGAGCGACGGAAACCACGAACTGGCCATCGGCATGCTCGACGGCTACATCGCCCGAATGATCGACCCCGAATGCAGCGCCATCGCAGTCAGGGCATCAGCCAACACTGCGCTCCTGATCTTCCGAACGCTGAACGTCATCAGCGCGAAGGAAGACGCTCACTACACCGAACGCTTGCGCCGCACATTTGAGTGCCGGCAAGGAAGAACCTCATGAGCACCGCACCGGTTAAATCATTGATCGACGAACAGATCGAAGACATCGAGCAGAAGCTGGCGGTCATCGGCTTTGTCTCTGTTCCGGAGGAGCTGGCCAGCCGTGAATTTCCGGTGGCACTTCTACCCAAGCGCCTGGCACCCACCATGAAGGACCGCCGGATTGCGGTGAGGGTTCGACCGTGACATCCCGCCAGCGCGCCCGCCGGCTACTGATCTGGCGCGGCTCATTCCCCGCCCTCACCGTTTTCACCTTTCTGATGCTGCTCAACGCCATCGCTGACCGCATCACTCAATAACCAAACCATTTTAAACGCTGCGCGCATCGCAGCGAGGAGCCCTCATGTCCACGAATATGCGGATCTGGGATCGGGTCGACAAGACCGACACCCGCTACACCAAGCCTGCCGAGGTTGGCGGACAAAAGATCACAAGCCTCAGCGGCACCGCGATGATCATGAAAGCCACCGAGATCTTCGGACCAGTTGGTCTTGGGTTCGGCTGGAGTGTTCTGGAAGAACGCTTCGACAAAGGCTTCGAAATGTTCAGTGGCGAAGGCGACAAACGCTTCAGCCTTGGTCACGAACTGAACCACACCATGAAGATCAAGTTCTGGTTTGACCTGGATGGCAAGCGTGGTGAGTTGGAGCAGTACGGCTGCACGCGCTACCTCTACAAATCGCAGTACGGCACCACAACCGACGGAGAGGCGCCGAAGAAGTCCCTGACCGACGCCATCAAAAAATCCCTGTCGATGCTTGGCTTCAGCGCTGACGTGTTCCTTGGAATGTTTGACGACGACGAGTACGTCAACCATTTGAAGGATGAACAGCGATTGGCGCGTGCGGAAGACAGACCCGCCGAAGAGCGGCGGCAGAAACAGGAACAACATGACTACTTCAACTCAGTGATCGAAACCATGCAAGGCGCGCAGTCCCTTCAGGAACTCAAGAAGCTCCATGACCATGCCGTTCGCCGGCTCACCATGCGCAAGGACGACACGGCGGTCAAACGCATCGCCAAAGAGTTCAAAAAGCTATCCCCTAAATTCGACCAGGAGTCAGCAGCATGACCCAGCTTTACGCACTGACCGGCAAGCTTGCCGAGCTGGCGGCCATGACCGACACCGATGACGAAGGCCTGAAGGAAGCGCTCCAATACGCAATGGATGAGATCCAGGGCGAGTTCGAAGTGAAGGCCGACAACATCGTCATGCTGCGTCGCAACATCGAAGGTGATATTGACGCCATCGACAAAGAGGTCGATCGCCTGAACGAACTCAAGCGGGTCAAGAAAAACAGCGTCAGCCAGATCAGCGACTACCTACGGCGCAACATGGAAGCCGCCGATATCAAATCGATCAAACGCCCATTGTTCACCATCACCCTGGCACTGGCCCCGGAAAAGGTGATTGTCGACAAGGAGGACGAAATCCCCGACGACTTTGTGACGGTTAGCACAGCGATCACCCCCGAAAAGAAGGCCATAGCCACGCGCCTCAAAGAGATCCGCGAGCACAACGCTGCCATCCGCAAACGCATGGATGCCGGCGAAGACGTCGAAGCAGATCTGATCCCCGAACCGCACTGGGCTCACCTGGAGCGCGGTGAAAGCTCAATCCGAATCAAATAGGTGACAGCATGAACGCATCCAGGCCCTTAACCCTTCAGCAGGAACAGGCGCGCATCGACGCCGCGCGCGAAGCATTCATAGCCCGCGGCAAATCAGTGAAAGTACTTGAGTCATTCGAGTTCAAGCCAGCACCGGCTCGCAAAGACTGGGTAGATCCTGAAACGGTCCTCAAACGGCGTCGCACCTCCCCAACCCCGGCCGAGCGCAAGATCCTTCGGAAACTCGCGGAGGTCCTATGAGCAATCGCAAACCTCACAACATGCGGACCCGGATTGAGCGCTCCTGCCGGGCACTGCTGAGCTCGAACCACGTCGCAGTGGTCAACATCGACCCCAGCGGCCAGCAATGGATGATCAACTGGAAGAACCGCAGGATTATCCGAAGCCGGCAGATCGTCGACGCGATATTTGACGTGCCTCACCGCTGGACGATCTACATCAGCGGCATGTGCATCGACCAGGCCGGCGGCGAGTACCTGAAATCGGTGGAGATTGCTCCGGAGGGGATATACCTGGCCAGCCAGCTCGCCGACGCCATCGAGCATTACTACACAGAGGTGCGCGACAGCTGCAACCCGCAGCACCTGGTCGCGTACGGCTGGATCGCTATCCCCAACGCCGTATCGCTGGATGAGGAACAAGCCGCCAAGGTGTTCTCCGCCGCAGGTGCCTGGAATCAGCGGAAAGCAGCATGAGCAGCATGAGCAGCATGAAAAGTCGCCCCCAGCAACGCAAACGACAAGTCTGGTTGGATCTGTCGGCCAGCGGAATTGAAGAGGTAGGCCATGGCCGAAGAACAGCAGGAGCCGACGGCGGAAGCCATCAAGCAGCGCAGGAAGCGCGAGAAGGAAGCGGAAAAGAATGCTGCGCTGGGTATCGAGAAGTTCACGGTTGAGGTGGCCGGCGTATTCAAGTCGGACCTCAAGCGTCTGATGAAAGAACACGGTTTCAACAGCCAGCAGGAGGTATATCAGAACCTGCTGCGGAACGTGATCGCCGCTGACTTCGAAACAGCGGCGCAGATGCTCAAGTGTGTCACGACACCTTATGATCATAGCGAAAAGGTGTCGATGGCATTTCAGGAGCAGAGCCTGCGCGCGCTAGCAAAAGACCCCGGCGAGCCAGAGGACGAAATCATTGCGCCAAATTGAAGAAAAGCGGCTATTCGTCTTCCTTCAGTGGCTTCACTTTCGGCATGGGGGTGCTGCTCTTTACTGGTGGCAGGGCATGATCAAAGGTTGGAACTCCCTTCGACTTTTCATTGTTACCTTTCCCATTTTTATCTTTGCTCATATCAACTCACCGGATAATAGTTATTAAAATACAGCACCATTTTTGCTTCAGCCTTAGCCATCAACTGTTCATTAACTGGGATTGTTCCCCCAGGAAAAGCACCTTTCATGATTGCTGATTTTTTACGTCGAATCTCAATTCGTTTGCCGTGAACTTCCTTTGCTTTCAGCTCGCTTTGCGATACGTCATACCAGCCATCCTCAGCCTCATCAGCAAGCGCAAACAGCTCAATACTCGCAACGCCAAGCGGCTTAATCCGGGCTTTGAAAGGAAGGAATTTATAAACCACTGCAAGGACCTGGCTCGTAGCGATAATTCCACCCCAAACCATGGCAGCTTCTTTCCAGATGGCCCAGGCGCCGATGCTTGCAGACGATGTTACAGCAAGAAAAATGCTTATCCCAAGCTCGATGCGCTCACACCTTATTTGATACAACTCGAGATAGTAAGCGTGGGTTCGCAACTCCTGCATCTCGGTCCAATACTGAGATTGATACATTTTCTGTCCCTATTCGGCGCAACGCCGCGAAGCACACCAATACCCCACTTCAACGAATCACGCCAGCCGGCGAGGATCCCCTATGTCCGCACAACAGAAATTGCCCAAGCTCATCCACCGCCAGCCAAGCATGGGCCTGCCGTTCGAAAAAGAACTGGTGGTGGACCTGTTCGCCGGTGGCGGTGGCGCCAGCACTGGTATTGCCCGGGCATATCGGGAGCCGGATGTGGCCGTGAACCATAACCCCATCGCCCTGGCTGTGCACCGCGCAAACCACCCGCAGACTGCGCATTATGTCGCCGACGTGTTCGAGGTCGACCCGGCGCACGCCACCGGCGGCCAACCGGTCGGCATCCTCTGGGCCTCGCCGGATTGCCGGCATCACAGCAAGGCCAAGGGCGGCGCACCGCGCGACCGCGGGGTTCGCGGCCTAGCCTGGGTTGTCGTACGCTGGGCGCACGCCACCCGGCCACGCCTGATGTTCCTGGAGAATGTCGAAGAGTTCTGCGACTGGGGCCCGATCGACGAAGAAGGCCAACCGATCAAGGCCGAGCGCGGGCGCACCTTCAAGTCATTCATTGCAGCGCTCAGCACCGGCCTGCCGGCCGATCACCCTGACATGCCGGAGATCCTCGAATCAATCGGCGAGTATGTTTCGGTGGAAGCGCTGGTGCGCGGCCTCGGCTACAACGTCGAATGGCGCGAGCGCATCGCGGCCAACGCCGGTACCCCGACGATCCGCAAACGCCTGTACCTGGTGGCACGCAGTGACGGCAAGCCGATCGTCTGGCCAGCACCAACGCGACACAAAGTGCCGACGGCAAAGCAACAGCCTTGGCGCACCGCTGCCGAATGCATCGACTGGAGCAACCTTGGCCGCACCATTTTTCGCGACAGGCCGATGGCACAGAACACCATGCGCCGCGTGGCCAAAGGCTGCTGGCGGCATGTGCTGACTAGCGCGAAGCCGTTCATTGTCCCAATGCGTGGTACATCGGACACGCACACCAGCACCCACAGGGTGGACGACGCGCTCTCGACCATCAGTGCCGGCGGCACGCACCACGCTCTGGTTCAACCGGTTGCAGCGCCGTTCCTCACCGAATGCGCCAACGGATCATCACAGCGAAACTTTGACGTGCAGGAGCCGCTGCGTACACAGGTTGCGCAGGTCAAAGGTGGGCACTTCGCGATGGCAGCGGCGAACATGGTGACATTGCGGAAAGGCTCGGTCGGCGCCGACGTTGCCGGCCCGCTTGGCGTGGTCGCCACCAGTACCGGACATCATGCGCTATCGGCCGCGTTCTTCGAGCAGGCGAACGGAGGCTTCTACAACGGTGATGGCCGCGCTGCGGACTCGCCACTCTCGACCATCTGCCAATCCGGTGCCAACCAGCGCCTGGTGAACGCCTATCTGGTGAAGTACTACGGCAATGAGAAGGACGGTATTTCGCTGACCGAACCGATGCATACCCTGCCGACGAAGGACCGGGTCGCACTGGTTGAGGTGGTTCAGGTACCAGACACGTTGACACCGGAGCAGTTGGAAGGTGCCCGCCGCTGCGCCGCCTTCATGCATGAGCATCTGCCGGAACACTTCAAAGATCCGGCCGAAATGGTGATGGTTGGCGGCTATGTGCTGGTAGATATCACCCTGCGCATGCTGCAGCCGCCTGAGTTGAAGGCCGCCCAAGGCTTCGACAAGGACTACATCATTGATCGCGGGTTGTTCGTCGACTCGGTCACTGGCGCCGAAGAGTGGCGCGACATCAACAAGACGGACCAAGTACGGCTGATCGGCAACAGCGTCTGCCCGGATGAGGCTGAAGCCCTGGTCCGGGCAAACGCCGCCGACATCATCGACCTATATCAACGCCTTGCAGCCTGACCTATTCCACTGAGTGAGGATGGCTAAAGCAAACTGATTCCGACTCCACAACCACGCATGCCAACAGACGAGAATGTGTTCCAGTTCTTTCCGTCCCTAGATATCCGTAGAGACTCTTCGTCACCTTTCAAAAAGTACCCTTCAAATTGCATGTCAACTCTTTCGATAGCGATCGCATGAGGAGGTATAGCTCGCACTTGCAAGGCTATGTCTCCCGGCCCTCGACGGATTTTTATAAGCGCTCCTACAACTTCGACATCCCAATTCTCATCACCAGCAGACCATACGTTATCAACGATCTTTAGCGTGGTTGCTCCTGTTGTGTCGGCAAGAAACCCAGAGAGCAGAACTGGCGTCCCGGGTGCTTCAGGAGGGCGAACAGATAAGAGATCAATCCCTTTGACCTGAATCAGCACTCTGCAATCAATGAAGCTGACCCCAGCAAACCGTACTTCGATTGGCTCCGGGCCGAAATCAAACAACTCAGAGGCAAAACCCTGTTGTTTGCACTTTGGGTTAGCGTTAGCCCTTGCAACAGTAGCAGCAGAGAGTGTTCCTCTGGCTCGCTTCTGATTGCATTGCATGCAAAGAAGAGTCATTCCCTCCGGATTGTGCTCCTTAGCATCTTTGAAGTCAGGTTCGAAGTGCTCGTAGTCGTAATATGCCAAACCACACAGAACGCATCCGAATCCGCATCTACTACGAATCTCTCGCCTAACATCCTGCGGCACATATCGGCCAAGTCCATGCTGGTTTCGCTCAGCCATACATAACCCCAATCACTCCAAACGGACTCGAAATATAAACCGAGAGGACGCCTCATGCCCACAGAAAACCGATCCACCCTGATCCGCAGCATCGTCACAGAGTCGCTGATTAGCATGATCGCGACAGTCGACGAGCTGACGCCTTCAGCAAACTAACTACCACCGCCACTCAGCCACCTACTGCCGCCACGCGCGGCATGGAGCATCAAATGAATACTGAAAGAAATAATGAAGACTTTATCGAGTACATCCGCCTGCCAGAAGTACGCCGCATCTCCGGGCTCAGCACGGCATCCATTTACCGTATGGCGACCAGCGGAAAATTCCCGCGTCAGGCCAAAATTGGTGACAAGGCAGTCGCCTGGATTCGTTCGGAAGTCACGCAGTGGGCAGCCGGTCGTGCAGCTGCCCGCGAGCAGAAGGGTTACCTCCCCTCTAGCTTGTCCAGATAATCGGCCCAGTCCTGCATCATCCCCCGTCGCTGCTCGACGTATTCCGCGTGGTTGTACGTCTTCCGCACTTTGCTCGAGCTCGCATGCGACAACTGCGCCTCGATCCAGTCCTCGTTGTAACCCATCTCGTTCAAGGCCGTTGAGATTGTGGCGCGGATACCGTGTCCGGTCAGTCTGCCTTCATACCCCATGCGCTTTAGGGCCATATTGACTGTACCGTCGCTGATCGGCTTGCCCGGGTCACTCCGACCCGGGATCAGCAGTTTGTAACGGCCAGTCATCTCATGGACCTGACGCACCTCTTCAGCCGCCTGCCGCGACAGTGGCACCAGATAGGCCGGCACCTTATCCCCCCCTTTTGCCCTGATCACCTTTTGTAGCTGCTTCACACCCTCGGCCGGAATAGTCCAGAGCGCGTCATCAAGATTGAACTGACTCCAGGTCGCATTGCGTAGCTCACCGGTGCGTACACCGGTCAGGAGCAGAATGCGGATCGCGCTCTTCGTGTAGGCGGCCCCATTGAATTGGCGAAGTGCCACAAGGAAGTCTTTCAGCTCTGCCTGTCGAAGCATCGGGTTGTGCTTCTCCGGTGGCTCTTTTACGGCCACGATATCCAAGTCGGAGGCAGGATTGGTTTCAATGTAGTCGGAAGCGATGGCGAACCTGAAAATCTCGTTGAGCCATGAACGACACTTTCGTGCCACGTTCAATGCGCCGCGTGCCTCGACTCGACGCATGGCACTTAGTACATCAGAGCGTTTCACATCAGCCACCGGGATTCTGCCAAGCACTGGAATCAGATCCTTGTCCAGATACATGCGCGACTGGGTGGCGCCACCTTTTTTGGCAGTCAGCATGCGTGGCGCTTTGAAGGCATACCATTCGTTGGCCACCACCTCGAAGGTCTTCACTGCGCCGCTAATGGCTGCACGCTTTTCTTCGCGGCGCTGCGAACGAGGGTCTATCCCCTTTGCAATGAGCGCGCGGGCCTGGTCCCGGCGTTCGCGGGCTTCTTTCAGGGATATTTCGGGGTAGGTGCCCAGGGATATGCGCGGCTGCTGTCCATGCCATGAGAATCGGAAGTGCCACGCTTTCGAGCCTTTGACGGCTACGAACAAGGACAATCCAGCGGTATCGCTGACGCTGTAATCCTTCTCTTTGGGCTTTGCTTGCCTGACAGCTGTATCAGTGAGGGGCATTAGTACATAACCATGGCAGTCGAATTCAGATGTGCTGAGCAATGTACTAAAAAAATCGAGAAGGTGTGCTAAATGATGGAGGGAGCCAATAACGAAAAAGCCCCGCTAGGCCAATGCCTGCGGGGCTTTTGAGAAGGTCTGGTATAACCTTGGAAGCGTAAATGGTGCCCGAAGCCGGAATCGAACCGGCACGCCCTTACGAGCGGGGGATTTTAAGTCCAACAATAAACCTTTATAAATCAGATGGTTATGTACTGAATATTTCCTCAACCATCGATCGCAACCCTTTCTGCAGCCCAATAAACGCGAGGCCTCTAGAAAAATTGCGGAAAGTATTTTTCTGTCAATTCCTCAATCGTACAGCCGCACACTGCAACCTACAGCAGCTGCCTGTCGTGGGTAATGTGTAAGCGTCTGCCGAAGACACCTTGCATAAGCTAGGCGGATACCCATTCATGCAGCAGCAGTTATCCGATCTCACTTGCTCGCTGCCTCGGCAGCCGCGTCAGCACATCTTTAAGATACGCTTACCGCTGATTCACTCTTGAAAACACTTAAGGATCCTGAATGACCAAAGCTCATGGTGTGAACGTCGAAGCGTATATCAAAGGTGAAATGGTTCTGCACTTTAGCCGTATTACGTTGACCCAACGGCGCACCGAGAATCCCATCGTTTTTATCGGGCCCGGTCACGTACACCTTGATAGGGGACGTCTGAAGTACGTGGTCTACCATACCTGCGTCACCGACGAAGCGAATCGGCACATGACCATGAGTTTTGCGGGGCAAGCGGGAGAGCTGGTAAATGAGGATTCTCTTTTCAATTTTGAGGGGGTGGATGTAGCGGGGAAAATCTGGACTGCCGTGGGGGTGGATACCTCTGGTGGCAACTACCGTTTTGAATTTTGCGTGGTCGAGGGTTCTATTGAATTCCTCAGCTCTCGGCACGCATTCTCTGGGAACCGCCAGAGTACGATCCACCAAGTTTATTTTGACGATCCTCACTTCCCTTCACCTCGTTTGTCGGTAGCACCAGGGCTTGAGTTCGCATGTGGCGAATCTACCGTCACTATCGCGAAGGATGAGTCGGGATGCGATGTATCGGTGCTGGGGGGCGAGCTGAGCGACGGATTTGCAAAGGCGATCGAGAAGACGTTGAACGTGCTGAGTGGCGTTCGTCTACAACTGGGTGTCACCGAAAAAATCTGGGAGGGCCATTCCATTGTCGAGCTCTACTCAAGGGACATTGAGTTGAGCAACCAACGGCTCTTTCCCCCTGTTGGAATCCCCTTCAGATGCCCGTCTGATTTTTTTGGATCTGTCTTCAACCTGCTCGTTGGTTTTTTTCAGCAGAACGGAGCGGCCTTCTACGACAACTGGAACAAGTTGAACAGAGCGTGGCAAGCGGGCTTAGAGTCGACCGCTCTGAACGTGAGCGTGTGTATCGAGGGGGTGCTCAAAGCATATTTTGAGGCGCTTGGGACTGATAGTGATTTTGCCGAGCTATCCAGGCGCGCTGTACCTGCAGTTATGCAGCTTGAGATAGATGATCGTGTAAAAAGCCTGCTTCGCTCCTGCCTTGGCGGCTCTGGCAACTTCAAGCCCAAGACAGCGCTTCGCGCCCTTACACAGTCCGGCGAAATTAGTCCTGAGCTTGCGGCCAAGTGGAACAGGCTCAGAAGTGAAACAGCACACGCGGTGGTTGCCGGCGAAGCTCGGGAGGACTGGCAAAGGATGGTGGACCTTACGTTTGCCAACATCAAACTGTTCTATGAAATCCTTTTCTCGATCGTAGGCTATACAGGTGAGCGAATCGACTACGAGAATCGTGGATTTCCATCTGTGCTGCCTTCGGCAAGGATTTGCGGGATGGATCAAGCCGAGGGGCGATAGCAGCACCGCGACCGGGAGGCATAATGCGTGGCGCAGAACCGCTCCATCAAAACCGCCCAGGTCATCGAAGAACTGTAAGCGCTCCATAAACCCCTCCGACCTCAAGGTGGGTGGCGCACTCAGCTAATCTCGCTGCTATGCTCGGATTTTCTCGAAAGGAATCGAAGCAATGCCAAGCAGCTATTCGTTACCGGATGTCCTAGAAAGAATGTACGAGAACCAACTCGCCCTCGAAGCCGCTCTCATGGAGCTGACATTATTGGCAGAGCAGCAAGGCTCATTAGAGGCTGGTGTCAATGTCCGCGGGGCGCTTCACGCGCTTGGTGATAACGCGGGCTATATCAAGCAGGGACTTGCTAGGTTGAAGGGAGGAAGCTCGACATAGCACAACACAGTTGAGCCATGCAGGCTCAATATCCAGGATGACCACTGGCGAGCCTAGTGATGCACAATTTAAGCTGCGTCGGCAGGAAAACTTCGGCCATCTGCAGCCGCTCATAACCCGCTACTGTTGACGGGCATCAGATTGACAAGACTGTCGCGTGACTCTGCTAGGAGGCAACTGGCTATCCAGTGAATGTGGCATGATCCTAATAGCCTGGCAGCCCCGAGAAAGGCGAAGAAAAACTCTCAACGTGTGTACCGCCACGCGCCCGGTGCATTGGTCTTAAGGCTCCCTCGTTGCATCTGGCCTATCAGATTGTCCTGGCTAATTTTTTTGATTGCCTTCGCGTAACTTGGATTAACTAACCGACCGTAGCTTTCCAAGAGATCGTCCAAGCGTTTGGCTCGTTCGTTTGCAGTAGGGATTGATGAGCTGAATAGTATTGTGAGAGTTTCCTCCAAGTGCTCGATGTCATCGAATGAGCGAAGTTTATCCGCAAGCAGCCAAGCTGTTTTACGGCAGGCACTCAGCATGTCCTCTGGAGGCTCGCTCCCGTTGAGTTCCGAGGACGCAACCCAGAAATACTGCTGGCTGAGCTCAAGCAAAAGAAAGTAGGCCGTCAGCCGAGCAGCATTTTTTTCCTTGCGATGTTCATTTACCCGCTGAACAACCCCAGCAATAAGCCCGCCAATCAGGGCTGTCAAAACACCGCCTAAGAACCCAAGCCAACCATCACTCATAATTCCCTCTGTAACATTCACTTCAGAAATGGTATTCAGCGCGTTCTATAGTAACTTCTGGCACTGCCATGGTGCATCTGATCGACCATAAGTAGTGGAAACAGAGGCTACCTTGCCTCCATTAGAGACGGGAAACGTCGAAAAAACCACTTTATTGTCCTGATCCTGATGCTCTTTCGGGACAAGAGCAGCCGGTAGCTCATGGCCGCCGTGAATTCTAACGATACCCAAACTAAAATGATCCGATATGTAGCTTTCGGCTAAAAGCAGTCGCTGGTCAATATTCCTGCCCAGATATCCATAAGTCGGTTCTGCCCAGCGACCGGCTCTCAGCTATCGAAAGCAAAGACGGTGTTATCGGACCATACATATCATAAGCACCGCGAACCACCCATGAGGTCGCCATCATGTCATCGAACAGCCCGCCCGCCTTTGAAACGTACGTGCATGTGGATGGACGCCGTGAGTCCGTAGAGTCTGCGTTACACGATGCGCGGTTAACGGCTTTCTACTTAAGTCGAGATCGAGTTCTGGGGCTTCTGAATCATCAGTGTCTACCTGCACACGTGATGGCGGCGCTCCAAGGCCAGGATGTGAAAATGTCGTCGGCTATCCTTTCCAACGCTGTCGGCACCTACCTTTTCCAGGCGATCGCATCTGGCAAGGTAAATACGCTGCCTCAACTGGCCTTTGAGGGCAGTCTGAGAGAAGGTGTCCCTTTCATCTACAACGGTGACGCATCTGGCAAAGGCTTTGGCGCCGCCAATAAATCCCCTATATTGAGCCTTACCGCGAAACTCGATGAACCGCTATCCGGTAGGAAGCTCATCTTCGAGTTTTCCAAGAACGGATTGGTGAACGACACCGCGTACACTCGCCTATCCGGGTCGACGCGTCTGTTCGTTTTTGGCTATATCGCCGGGATAGATGAGACGACCATTCGTGCTGTGCCTTATGTCATAGGCGATCTGGTCACAACCGGTCAAGTAATGTCCCTGCCTTTTATTACGACGCTCGAACTGCGCCCAGAGAAAATCGAACAGTTCGCCGGTATGGACGAGACTTGGTTTCCTTCTCCGACCGAGTTCAAACGCATGGCAATGGTTCCAGAGCTTACGGTCAAACAACTGATCTGCCATTTGCTTGGAGACCACTTCATACCCAATGACTGGGGCGGTGAGGAAAGCGACGTGTTGTCAGCTAATCTGATGGTTGAAGGTCGCCGTCACGTGGGCGCCTTCTTACTCAAGGGGCCGGCGCGCTTTCACCCGATGAGACCCACAGACCTCGGAAAAAACGGTGACCAGCTCTACCGACTGTTCAATATCCCAGCGCAGATTTACGTGGTTCAGCATTGTCACTTAATTGGCGCCGCTGTTCGCAAGCAGGCCGAAGCCTTTGCGTTAGCCCGCAGCTTCGTAGCCCCCTGCCAGGTCGTTTTCATGGATGGCCTCACTACAGCGCGCCTGTTACGCACCCACGGACTGTGGCCGACAGCAACACTCGGAGCTAGGAGGAACAAGGGCGCATGACCCGAGTCGCCCCTAGCTCAGCAGAAAGGACCAAGCGACTGCTTTGGAGAAAGCAGCTCCCTAGGCTGGATAGCCCCATCAAAGCTGTAGTGAAATCAAGCTGGGCTCCAACAAGCCTGGCTATGTGTAGTGAGCTTTTGGGGATTGTTTTTTAACCCTAAAAACGCGCTCAGCACCACCCAAAATAGCTTTCGATCCACATAGGACACCTCACCCACCAGGAGAATTTCCCCCCCGTTGCAAATGGCGCACGCTTTTTCGCTATGATGGCCTCTTGAAATCACCACCTATTTATAAAACTTAAAATGATAATTGATTCTAGTTTTAACGACGGATTGAGTCAAAACGACCTAAGGAGTTGAGAGCATGAGCGAAATCACCATCGAAGATGGAATCGAGCTTCCCGAAGAAGAAAGAGACGATTATTACAGTGATGACGACCTGTTTGATATCTCGTCCTGGGGAGCGGACTTAAGCTTTAGAGAATTAATCGCCCGGTATGATGATGATGAATTAGTAAAGCCGGAGCTACAAAGAAACTATGTATGGGACAAAGCCGAAGCATCTAGATTCATAGACTCCGTATTACTAGGCCTACCTGTCCCTAGCATTTTCCTTGCAAAAACAAACGACGAAAAGTTATTGATAATAGATGGCTATCAACGACTAATGACAGTACGGGATTTTGTGAAGGGTATCTTTTCAAAGGATGGCTCAATATTCAAGCTATCAAGAAGCGGTAAAATTCATGAGCGTTGGAAGGGTAAGTCTTTTCTCGAACTTCCGCCAGAAGATCAGCGAAAAATAAGAAACACTACTATTCATGCCATTATTTTCATGCAGAAACACCCTGCCGATGGGGACACTAGCCTTTATCAAGTTTTTGAACGAATAAACTCAAGCGGCAGATCCCTGCTCCCTCAGGAGATAAGAAACTGCGTATACCAAGGCCCAATGAACTCTTTACTTTTTGAGCTCAATAAACTTGAGCGTTGGAGAACCCTTTGGGGAAAGCCCACCGCAGATTCCCGCATGAGAGATCTCGAAATGATTTTGAGATTCTTTGCCCTCTCCTCAAGAAAAATACAGCAGGATGTTGACAGCCCAAATAGAATATCCTTAAAACAATATCTAAACCAATACATGGATTCCGTTAATAATATAAATCGCTGCGACGATTTCCGCACTAGATTTGAGACAAGCATCGATTTTATTTTTAGCCACATAGGGCCTTCTGCATTTCATAATATTTCACCGTCTGACAATAGCCGCCTAGTACCCAATTTTAGCCCTACGATTTTCGACTCCGTAATGACTGCCGTCGATCTTGGCATTAGGCGAGGTATAGCGGATAAATATGTAGCTGGCATCGAAGACAGACGTCTGACTCTATTGTGCAGCCCAGACTACCAGCGCCTCCTGTCACATGAAACGATGCGTGTACCAAACATTAGAAGCCGGGTCTACCACATGTATTACTCACTTTTTGAAGGTGAGGCAAAATGAATAACGCTGAAGTTGCAGAATCTATAACCTCTTGCATTGAAGAGCTAGAAGGAATCAGAGCGTTTATAGTCGGCAATGGTGAAGAAGCCAGGCCAACGCCATACCTAAAAAGGTATGCAGTAATGAGAGCAACTGGCTGCATTGAAGTTGGCTTCAAACAAATCATCGCTGATCGAGTTGATCAAAACAGCGAGATTCACGTCAAGAATTTTATAAAAAGAAAAGTTCGCGACAGTTCGACCAACCCCAGACTAGGCGCCATTGAAAATATGCTATCTGAATTTGACGATAGGTGGCGCGGTCGATTTGACGAACTCATGGGCTTAGCAGACAAACCAAAGTTGAAAGGTGCTCTGACTTGCTTGGTTGAGGCACGTAACGAGTTTGCTCATGGAGGAACACCAAACTTGGATATCGCTATTATAATTGAGAACTTTAGCGACTCTATAGAAGTTCTGAAAGCGCTAGACAACTGCGTATCTTACGACTATGACGATTTTTAGCTTTGAAAGTTGAGCACGGATGGAGGGGTGTTAACACCCCTCAACTAAAAAATCTGAAGTATGCAATGATCCGTCGTCGAGATAGCGCACCGAACCTATGCGCAGCTATCGGACAGTTTCCCGATAGCGATGAAGGGCCAGGCGAGCTTGACGGATTTGTGATCATCACCGCGGACATTGTTGGCGAAGTGGTCGACATCAACAACCGGCAGCCGGTTGTGCTCTCGCCAGACTTGGCCCGGGAATGACTGGGCTTAGGAGCCCCCAAGGAATGCGCCGAGCAGATAGTGCGTCATCAGGACGAACCGACCGAAATCTTTGAGTGGTTCAGAGTCAGTCCTTCTGCTGGCAACGTACGCAACCAAGGATCAGATATAATTAAGCCGCTGTATCCTTGAACTCCCCAAAAAACACAATAGCGCACGCTCTATTATGCATCCTAGTCTGGGAGCAGTGTAACTTCCTTGTCAATAGACCCCGTCAGAATTTCCATTCCGAATTTAAGCAAATCAGAATCCGCAGCAGAGAGCTTTCGCTTTACCCCATGCACAATACTGGATCTAACTTTATACAGCTCTCTACAATTTTTCATGATGCGCTTTCGTTCAAAAACGTCATTCGCAAGCGAATAAGCACACCGATCAGAAAGTGACTTTGTTAAACCACCCTCAGAGTTATCCTCACCATAAATCGACTCTAGACCGATGCACACCTTAACAACTTTCATAGCTGAAACATGTTCAGAATCAGAATCAAAACTCCATTCACAAGCTGCGATTACACGAGCCAGAGATACATCTCGACGACTTGTCAACTTCAAAAAGCCTCGCATACCATTCGCAAACGCCTCCTGAGCGTTAGTTCCCACCTCTAAGTCGTGACCCAACTGAAGAGTAGTTAGAACTTGAGCGATATCTTTAGAAACCGAATAACTTATAACCCTTCCAGGATCTACACCTTCAATCTCATGAATATAAATTATCGGTTTCGCCTCCCTTTCCCCCCACCACCCCAAGAAAAAATTAGTCATCAGGACATTAGAGCTTTTCCCTCTTTCTACAAACACCTTGAACATCTTCAAACTTTCCTGAGGCGTCTCTGCGGATGGATCATAATCACAATATCCAGTAACCTTCGTGCAGAAATAACAAGTTTCAGTATTAGAGCGCACCCCCAAAGCACTGGATAAAGACGGACCTTTTACAAAATTATCACTTAACAACTCTAAACATGCCTCATTTCCAATATCAATCCTCGAACCGTTCGGAAGAGAAAAATTCGGAAGCTCATAATATATTTTATATTCATATGGCAGCCCTGAGATCCGACCTAACATATGCTCCGTCAACGCTACCACATCAACAAACTTAGCAAGCCGCCCATTCAGCTTTGTCTCACGTGAAAGCTCATTAACCGAGCTATATATAAGATTACATATAAGCATTTCTCCTTGGCGCTCACTTATCCACTCAGGCTTTAACCTTGCTATTAGACGACCAAGATTCTCGATTCTGCTCCAGTTATCAGAACCTGAAATAACCGACTCGTCCAACTCACAATTCCCTACTACTCCTGCAATCTTTAGCTTAAGATTTTCCAGCGCCTGCGCATTCATGTAAATCCCCCCCTATGAAACCAGTATAAAATTCCAAAGCTATCACACTTGCGTTAAAACAACCTTCCCAATACTGTGGGCTCCCAGTTCATGACAATCAATTCTCCACTGACCTCTGCCTTATCCTGCCGTTGGTTGGTATTGCAGTAGCGAATGTCCACCGTCTCAAAATGAAAGCCCTCGAACACCCGCCGAATATCCGGGTGATCATTGATGCTGACCATCACCCTGCCTTTGCACCGACGCATAAAGTCGGCCATGCGCTCGTAGTTATCAAACGGAAAATCCACCCCGTAACCAGCGGTCTGCCAGTAAGGCGGGTCCATGTAATGGAAGGTGTGAGGACGGTCGTAACGTTCAGCGCATTCAAGCCAGGGCAGGTTTTCAACGTAGGTGCCGGACAGACGTTGCCAGGCGACCGAGAGATTTTCCTCGATCCGCAGCAGGTTGATCGCCGGGCCGGTGGTGGCGGTACCGAAGGTCTGCCCGGAGACCTTGCCGGCGAAGGCATGGTGCTGCAGGTAGAAGAACCGGGCGGCGCGCTGGATGTCGGTGAGGGTTTCGGGGCGGGTCATCTTCTGCCACTCGAACACCTGGCGTGAGCTGAGCGCCCATTTGAACTGGCGCACGAACTCTTCCAGGTGGTTCTGCACGACGCGGTACAACGTCACTAGATCGCCGTTGATGTCGTTGAGGACTTCGACGGGCGCCGCTTGGGGGCGCATGAAATACAGCGCTGCACCGCCGGCAAAGACTTCGACGTAGCATTCGTGGGGTGGGAACAGTGAGATGAGGCGGTCGGCCAGGCGGCGTTTGCCGCCCATCCAAGGGATGATGGGAGTGGACATATAAAGCAAGACCTTTACTGTATGAATAAACAGGTGCTAGGCTCGCTCCGCTTTGTGCACGAAGCAGGAGCCTTGGCTGGACTTGCAGGGACGATCTGCGGGGACGGCGACCGGGGTGGATGTTGACGCATCCACCCCGGTCGCTCTTTTTTACTTCGGTGCTGAGACTTCTTTGGCGTAGGCCTGACAGGCTGCCAAGGCGATCAATCCTTGGTCGCCGGTATCGGTGATGCCGATAATTCGTTGAGCATGCGCTGGGTTAAGTCGGGCGCGTGCGGCACCATGAACCACGCCGCTGGCGGCGGAGGTGGCTGGCACTGAGCAGTTGCTGGTTGCATCGGTGGCATCGAGTAGGACTGACAGCCGTAGATCGGTAGTAGCAAGCCGATCACGCAGGCGAGCCTGGTCTTTTTGAACATTCGTCAGGGCCTTGTAGTGGGTTTGGTCGCTGGCCGACAGGCGCTGCTCGAGCGTCAGGCGTTTGTCCTGTTCTGCACGCTGTCGCGTTGCAGCAGCCAGGGCCATTTGGTTGAGGGTTTCCGCCTGCAGGCGGGCTTGTTGCTCCAGCTGCTCACCGTAACGCCAGTCCTGCACCTGCCAGACCACTGCGGCCGATCCACCGGCCAATGCCGCAATTAGCAGGCCGATGGCGAACAACCGGAGCTGCGCGGGGATCAGGTCGACGATACGCATAGTTCTGCCCTCGCCCGCTTCCACAGCTGCAGCCGATCCTCCAGACCATTGAGCCCTCCATTGATCCGACGGGTGATGCTGTTGAACTGGTCGCGATCAGCCAGCTCATTCAAACCGTTGCGCTCCCAGAACCAAGCTGCGGATTCGGCTGCCCATTGTGGTTGCTCGAGCAGCTCGGGTTGAGTCAGCAGACGCTCATCGTCAAACAGCGCGAGACTGCAGTGCCGGTAGTTGTCGCGGCCGGTGATCTGAATCAGCCCTCGACCGCGATAACGCTGGCCATCACCATCGGCCTCCGGTGTGTTTCCCAGTCTGGCGGCCAGGGTGCCGGTGTCGTACTTGCTCAGGTACTGCTTACCACCCAGCTCGCGGACGTGCTGCAATTGGCCAGACTCATGTCCGACTTGCGCCAGGAACGCGGCCTGGCGCTTGGGGGTATCGATCTTACGCCGCGCCATGGCCTGGTTGAGCGCCCAGACAAACGTCAATGACGCGTCTCGGGCATTCGGCATGATGCGCAGCAGTTGGTGTTCGGTGATGGACATAGATTCTCCGGACGCAAAAAACCCGCTCAATGGCGGGTGATGGATGGGGGGGATTAGTACGGGGGAACACGCCCGACTACAGGTCGAGCACTTTGACTTCCTTGGTTTTTGCCTTCCTCTTGCCGGCCGCCTTGGCCTTACCTTTCTTGCCAGCATTGCAACCGACGGTGGTGCTCCAGCCGCCCTGGGTGAACACCTGCTCGACCGAGTCCACCAGGTAGTCACCGTCGAGACCGACCTTGAACTCCATGGCCAGAATTTGCCGCTCAGCGAACAGATCCGTGCGCCCGACCATTTCCAGCCTGACCTCCGCCGTCGAACGGTTGAACGCCGCGAGCCGGGCTTTGGCCGCCTGTTCGGCTGCGGACTTGTTGGGGTAGATGTGCCGGTCGGTGTGCACCGGCGGCAACCCCGGGGGTGCGTCGTCATTGTCGAGACTGAGGTTGACCAGCTCGCCGGTTTTCTTGTCCTGATACTTGGTTCGGACCGCCTTCTGCGTGCTGCCGTCGTCGAACGAAAATTGCCAGCGACTGACGTCGCTTTTGCGGATCGTGATGCTGGGCATGTTCTTGCCACTGGCGGTCGCACCGCTTTGGCGCGGCAAGACCAGTAACTTGTTGTCGGCGACCTTCGCCGTGCAATCGTGGACCTTAGCCAGACGGGTGATGAAGTTGAAGTCGGATTCATTTAGCTGGTCGGCGCGTGGCACCACGGTGGCAACCGGGCACTCCGGTTTCCAACTGTTACGAATAGCGATGTCATTGACGATCCGCGACAGCGGTACGTTCTCCCAGGAGCCGCTCCGAGTGGTCTTGCCGCTGCCGCGCATATCACTGGCCCGCCCCCGGATAACCAGGGTTGAGGGCGGCCCCGACGCTTCCACACGGTTGACGGTGTAACGGCCCAAACGGGTCAGAGAGGCACCAGCATAGCCCAGATAAACCTCAATGCTCGCCCCGCGCTTGGGCAGTGCGACCACGTCATCACGGTCATCGATGCGCAGTTCGAATTCATCCGAGTCCATGCCCGGTTTATCGAGGGTCCGCAGCAGCAACAGCCGATCATTGATCAAGGCCGTGATGTCCGCGCCGTCCGCCACGATGCGAAAGGTGGGAGTCATGCGTTATCTCCAGGTAACAAAAAACCGCTCAAGGCGGCTCTCAAAGGGCGGGTCAAAAAATGGTGCTAGTCCCACAGCTGCACGCTCGCCTCTGCCGGTGGTGGCAGGTCCGGAAACAGGATCAACACGTTGGCCCGGAATGGCTGGGCTTCATCCGCCAGGTTCTGATTGGCTTGCAGCACCGCTTCCACCGTGCCGTTTAAATGCCCGTAAACCTGATGACAGAGCGCGTCCAACAGGTCGCCATCAGACGTTCTGCATGTCGTCGCCATAGCGCACAAACTCCAAAGTGAAAGACTGTTTACGTGGGATGCCGCCCTGCAGCAGAGCGCTCTGCTCTTCTTCCAGGCTCTTCAGGCACCAATTGCCCAGCACGTCACCGTAGCCGGTGGTCAAGCCCAGCGGCATCAGTTGGGCGCCGATACTGCGCAGGGTGTCCAACTGCTTGAGCCCGCCCTTGAAGCCCGGGAAGATCGCCCCTTTGAGGGTGAGCTTTTCCTCGCCCATGCCGATGGCCTGCTGCGCGGGTCGCCGCGTGAGTCGCTCCTGGGAGGCCCAGCGAAACTCGGTCTGCCGGCGCAACTCATCAAAGGCCGCTGTGTCCAGGTTGAAGTAATACGGCTTCGCCTCCGGCTTGAGCGGCTGGATAATCAGCAAGTGCGGGAACGGTTTCACCGCTGCCGGAATCGGCGTGGCATCCTTACCAATGCCTCCGGTGGGCAAGATGTTGGTCAACGACGGACTGACCTGGCCGGCAAACTTATTGACCACCGTGGCCGCTTTGCCGGCCTGCTCCTTCAACGTGCCCATGCGCTCCTGCACCTGGCTCGCGGCGCGGGTGACTCGGCCATAGGTGGCCAGCACCGTACCGACTTTACTTTGCGCGGCATTCACACCGCGCAATACCCGCTGCAGCTTGGCGCTGACCTCCGGCCCAATGAACGGGATATTTTCCAGCTCCGAGACCGCGCCGGTGATCTCACTGATCGCGCCGTTCACCGGTCCCAGCATGCCATCCACATTGCGCCGGCCCGCCTCCCCGGCTTCCACCAGGTACTTCAGGCCGGTTTGCATCTGTTCCATATAGGCCATGGCCACTCCTTACAGGTGAGGTTGATCAAACAGGTTACTGGCGGCGTTCAGCTTGGCGGCATCGGCCAGCATGCGCTGCATATGCGGCATCAGTTCCTGGGCTAGGCGGTACGGATCTTTGACATCACCGTGAACAGCCACCGGCATGCTCAAGGAATACTCAAACTTCTGATCCACCTTGGCCGGCACCGGTTTACCCGGGGCCGGCGGCTGGAGGGTGACAACCGCCGGTTTCGCCGCTGGTGGTACCGTCAGCGAGCGCACCACATCCCCCAGCTTCGCGTCCGGCTCAGGCGCCACTGCTTTCGGTGGCAACAACAGCGCACCATTGGGATCCGACCGGCGCGGCTCATTGGGCACCGGCTGCGCCACTGGCGGTACCGAGACCGGACGAACCACACTCCCCAGCTTCGGGGCTGGTTCAGGTGGCGCGATTTTAGGACGCTCCAAATCCGACTCCTCGACACCTGCCTTGTTCGCCAACTGCGAGCGCAGTAACACGGCATTGGAGTCCGGTACACGTGGGGCATGAGGCGCCGGCATCGGCAACACAGGTGCAAAAGACTGCCCGATGCTCGACAACGCCGGGACCGCAGGACCTGGCCGCGCCGCCATCACCAACGGGGTGATGGGTGCCGCTGGTTTTTCCGGAGCATCCGCGCCGAACCACGACTTGCCGGCGACACCGCCGAGCGCGGTACCGCCCAGACTGCCCAGGTACGCGCCGATCATGCCGCCGACGGCGGTACCGATGATGGGCACCACCGAACCAATCGCCGCCCCCGCCGCTGCACCGGCCATGGTGCCCGCCAACGAACCCGCTGCCGCCCCATACCCTTCGGCCTTTTCGTCCTGAGTTTCGGCGTTCTGGAAGGTGTCGAAGGCCATCGCCCCGGACTCGAGCAACGCGCCACCCGGGAACAGCTTGCCGACCTGGCCCACTTTGCCCACGGCACCGCCCAGCTTTGACAGCATCCCGGGTGCGGCAGGCATGGGAACGGGAGGCCGTGGTGGAATGGCCGGACGTGCGGGACGAACGGGAACGGGAGGACGAGTGGGTCGAGTGTTCCCTGCTGGCCGGCGCCGCTGCGATGAAGCGCGGTTCGACCCGCGCCCTCGGCGCTGCCCGCGCTTGTTGCCGCCGCCGATCACCGGAGAGTTGACCACAAACACCCGCTGAACACCGTCCTTGACCTCACCACCGGCCCCGCCATTGTCGTTATCACCCGTAGCATCCTGAATCAGCGAAACCACTTTGAGCCCGGTCGAGACCACATCAAAGCCGCCCGTTTCCTTGCCGGTATCCGGACCGTCATCGCCCTGGGCTTTGCCCTTGATCGCGGCAACCGTTTTGAGTCCAGTTTCCACCAGTGACAAGGCCACCCCGGCCTTGCCCTTCGGGGCTGTCCGACCACCGTCAACCGCAGGACCGTCTTCGGCATTGGTGACAAACACCTTCTGGATGTCCTTGTCCTTGCCCCCCAAGGAACCCCGGGCCAGGTTGAACAAGCCCTTGCCCATCTTGAAAGCGCTGAAAGCAGTGACCACCGCACCAATGGCGCCAACCGCCACGGTGGTGCCGCTGACGACTTCGGGAAATTTTTCGGCCAGTTTGGAAAGGCCATTGCCGACCTTGGTCAAGCCATCGGCGGCCATGTCCGTCAGTGGCCGCAAGGCATTGCCGACGCTGGTCATCGACGCTTCCATGCTCGCGGTGGCGGCGCTCCATTTGGCATTGGAGGTTTCCCGTGCCCGGGCAGCATCCTGCTCAATCTTCACCCGGCCATCGGTGTCCTTGATGGTCGACATGTCCTGCTTGATCTTGCTGCCGTATTTGATCTGGGCCAACAGACCATCACTGGCGCTCTGGTCACTGACGATTGTGGCCAGGCCAGCCGCCTCGATCAGCGCGACCATGGCCTGCTCTTCTTCGACGCTGCCATCCTTGGACGCCTGAATCTTGGCCTTGAGCGCCTCGACGCGTTTGGCCTTTTTCGGATCCTGCTTGGCGATCAGCTTTTCGCTGAGCATGATGAAGGCGTCGACTGGGTTGGCGGCCTTGCCACTGTTGGTTGCGGCCAGGATCGAACCCGCGAGGTCATACCCTTCCTTGGCAAACCGTTCCTGGCTGGTGCTGCTGATCACCGCGTTGAGCAGGTTGTTCATGTTGGTCGCGGCGGCTGCAGCGTCCTGGGTTTGCGAGAACTGCGATTGCAGGCTGGCCCCGAGAAAGCGCACCGCCTCCGGACCTTCCATGCCCAGGCGTTTGATCGTGCCGAGCAGTGCCGGCATGTACTTGGCCATGTCCTTGGGACCGAAGGCGCCGATGTCCCCCGCCGCCGCGACCTGGCCGAGCATCGCGCCCATGTCTGCTTTCTTGACCCCGGCTTCCTTGAAGGCGCTGAACAAGGTGGCCACCGTTTCCGCCTCCATGCCCTGCCCGTCCACCAGGTCGGCAATCAGCGGCGCATAGTCGACCGACTCCTCCCAGTCGATCCCCTTCTCGATCAGCCCGCCGACCGCGCGGGCCAGCGCCTGCTGGCCCATGCCTTTTTTCGCCGCGACCTGGCTGATCTTGTCGGCCATCTGCTGTTCAGCATCGGTGCCGGCGGTGTGCGCCCAGAGGGACATCTGACGGATCTGCGTTTGATAATCCGCCGAGATCTTGGTGGGGATAGCAATCACCGCCGTGGCCGCAGCAGCGCGCCCAATGGTCCCGCTGAGGCCCTCTTTACCTTCTTTGATTTGGCTGTGCCCGACCGCTTTCAGCTCCGACTTACGGGCTACCTGGCCCATCGTTTGATAGGCCTTGGCCAGGTTGCGAACCTCGACACCCTGTTTTTTTAAGCTGCTGAGATTCGACTCCAGTTTGCGTAACAGTGTGCCCGCTCCAGCGGCGCCACTGTCGTTGGCCTTTTTCCACTCATCCCGCAATCGGATGGTGTCGCCAATGGTGCGCTGCAGCACCCGGGCTTTGGTGCCCTGTGCCTCCAGGTGCTTGATGCGCCCTTCGACATCTTTAAACGCGGCGCCGACCGTGGGGCTGACGGCGCCACCAATAACCAGCCCGAGGGCAATATTGTTCGCCATGACATGGCTCCCTGTTGCGAGGTTTACCGGCAGCGGCTCAATCCGTGAGCCACCAGAGCATCTCGGCAAACGGCATGGCCTGGATCTCGACGGCGGAAAAACCGGTGTCCGCCGCCAGACGTTTTGCCGCCAGTTTCAGCAGCCCTGGGTTAAACCCCGACGTCCTGCACCAGGCGAAAATAGCCGGCCTGCAGGCGGTGATAGTCCACCAGTTTCAGGCCTTCCAGGTCACCGACACCCGCCTGGGCCAGGCCGGCGAACAGCATCAGCTCGCGCTGTTCTTCATCACCCCCGGACGCCCGATCGGCAGCGCGCACTTCGCGCACCGTCGGCGAGCGCAGGGTCAGGGTGTCGACGCTCACACCATTGACTTCGCTGGGGCGCGACAAGGTCACCACCGCATGGTCGGGTGTGACTTTCAGCCAAGCTGGCAGCGGTTTCAGATCAGGGGATTGGTTGCTCATGTTGAGTACTCCTTAGAGGCCCAGCGCGGTGCGCATTTCGGCGAGTTGGTCCACACCATCGATCACCTGGATCGCGGCAATCATGTCGATCTCGTAGATCAGTCGACCGTCGATTTCCAGCTTGTAGTAGGTGGCGGCCACGGCATGTTTGATCTCGGCGGCATCACCGGCTTTCCAGTCGCCCATGTCGACTTCCTTGAGCATTCCGCGCAAGGTGGCGACCACGGCGGTCATCTTGCCTTTGTGCCCTCTGAATGCACCGCGGAATACCGCGTTGAACGCCGAGCCGTCGGCCAGGCCGAAGTGCTTCAGCGACTCGCGGCGCACGCCTTTGGTGACGAACGAGGCTTCGAGCTTTTCCAGGCCCTGGGCCATTTCAATGGGGCCGGCCATACCGCCGCCGCGATACTCGTCGGTCTTGGTGGTCAGCTTGGGCAGTGACAGGCTGGGCACGTCGCCGGTGAAGTTCACCCCATCGACGAACAGGTTGGTGTTGAATAGCGTTTGCGGAATCATGCAACGGCCTCCTTAGGCGGATTCGAGGACTTCGGCCAACCATTGATTGGTGACCTCGACCAGAAAGTTCGGGTTCTCTGCTGGTGGGACATCGGTGAAACGAATGTTCCAGTACACCTTGCCCTGCTCCAGCTGGCTGACGGTGTTGAGGCTCGGGTCGGCAAAGACCTCGAAGTTGATAATCGCGCCTTGGTTTTTCAGGTCGCGCATAAATGCCTGCAGGCCGTTGGTGACGTCACTGACATAGGTCTTGGTGATCGAGCGGTCGACTGCCCATTTGTGCCCGTACAGAATCGCGTCCATTACCATGTCCATGGTGCGGACCCGGGTAACAAACGCCCACTTCGGGTCGGCCGAGCAGGTGCGGTTGCCCCACAGACGGAAACCGTCATCACGAATGATCGTGGTGATACCGGCGTTGTTCAGCAGGTTGGCCCGACAGGTGTCGTCACCGTCCAGGAACTCAATTGGCCGCCCGGTACCGGTGATACCGACAAACTCCTTGTTCGACGGCGAGGCCCAGAAACCGTACTCGGCATCGGTCCAGGCGAAGAGTCCGGCGACCCAGGCAGAACCGGGGGCATCAACCGTGGCACTGGTGCCGGTGTCCCACCACTTGACGCCCGGGTCGACGAAAAACACCCGCTTGCTGCCGAAGCTTTTACGGTAGGCCAGGGCCGCTTCATCGGTGGTGTTCGGGCCGTCGACAATCGCCACGGCGCGAAGCTTGCCAGCCAGGCCATCCAACGCGGTACCGACCGCCAGCGTCGCGCTGTGCTTCGGCGCGATCAGCAACCGAGGTTGTGCGTTAAACCGGCTCTTGCCATCCAACAGCGCCTGCATGCCGGTGCGCGTGCCGTCGGCCAACACACCGCCAATAATGGCCGAGGTTTGCAGCGGGCCGTCGGCCACCTTGGCCACGCCACAGGCGACGATCACCGCCTTGGCCCGGGCAAAAATCGCTTTCACCGCTTTGGTGATCGCCGCGTCGAGGCCCCAGGCCGCCACCGCTTCGCTTTCGCGGGTGATCAACAACAGCTCGTTGGGTTTGGCGCTGGCCCCAGGCCCCACGGTGAAGGTGTCGCACAACCCGATAATCGATGACGACGGCAGCGCGATACTGCGCGATCCGGTGTCGACGTTGGTGACGGTCACGCCGTGAAAAAATCCGCTCATGTAGCAATCTCCAGAGAGCAAAAGACCGCGACGTGCGCGGTCTAGAGGAAAGAAGGCGCCCCGGATTGGGGCTGCAGGAAGTGCCGGTCAGAGCAGCAGCGACATCAGCAGCGCGGCCAGCAGGCAGACCACTAGGGGGGACAGCAGGGCAAGGCGACCGCCTGGGGTCCAACGCCAGATGCGTAGACCGTCATACCAGCGCAGATTGGCTGGATGTACAGCTTCGTCATGGGCCAGCTTGCGCTCGCCATGGGTGTACTCACGGCCGAAGAAAAAGAAGACGCCGGCAGCGGCGCCGGCCCACTGTCCGGACGGGACGCCGAACAGCGCCAGAAAGGCCCAGACCAGGGCCATGATCAGCAGGCCCGCCAAGGCGTGCTGCCAGTTGGTTCGATTCAAAGTGCTTACTCCAGACACAAAAAAAGCCGCTTAGCGGCCTCGGGTGCGGGTTAAGAGGGTTGATTAGGCCGCGTTTCCGACGCCCTGGACACTGCTGCGAATGGCGCTGATGGCTTCGTCTGCCAGCACCTCGGCCGCGTCGTGAGTTTGCGCCTTGAGCACCTGCTGCTTGCCCTTCAGGCGTGCGGCACGCAGAGCGTAGATCGCGACTTTCCAGGCTGCGGCCTCGACAAGAATGTCATCGGTAGCCGCCTTGGCGTCCAGCTCGGTCACATCCATCCAGGCTTGAACAGTCAGCGGAACGGGGCCGGTGTAATCGACTGCCGCAAAGCGCTCAGCCTCATCTGCCGTCAGTTGATATTCCACTGCGCGAAGCGGGTCGCCCAATACGGCGTTACGCGCTTGGTCGGCGGCCTGGTCGATCTGCTGCGCGGCAACCAACAGCGCCGCAGATAATGGCAAGTCGGCAAAGTTGAAGCCGATAAACGTGCGACCTTGAAAGTCGAAGTTCAGATTTTGCTTTTGCATATTGTCCTCACAAGGCCGGAATGTTGGTCAGGATATTGCTCAGCGTGGCCGGCGCGGTACCGGACGGAATGCCGGCCACATAGCGGCCGCCAAAACCAGACGGGAACGAAACGGCGAGCACTTCTAAAATGACGGCACTTTGCGGCGCACCGACAATGTAGCCTTGGAAAGAGCCATCAGCCGGCACGGTTACATCGCAAGAGGTCATCTTGATCGACATAAACGGCGTGCCGCCGTTTGAGGTGGTTTTGAAAAACGACCAGGTGAACCCAGACGGTGCTACCGCCAAACCCAGCGAACTCGGCATAGGGATGCTGATATCCTGAAGCATGACCGAGCCGCCGTTCGTCAAGGAAAACCCGGCCATATACGAAACGGTGCCGTCACTGGACAGGTAATAGGCCGGGGCGATTTTGCGGCGGGTGCCAGACTGATCACTAAAGACCGTCAGAAAGCGACCATCGACCAGGCAATTCACGCTTAGTTGATAATCACCCTGCACATACACCCGGCAAATGCCGCCAACGGGCGTGTTATCCAGCGCTTTCTGAATCGTCTTCAACGGCGTCACGGTAAAGCCGTTATTGGTGTCCAGCCCGGTCTGTTGGTTTACGTGATAAATCTTCAAGTTTTCCGGGATGGCTGCAATGGCATCCGCCACCGCCTTATTGATTTCGTTTTTCTTCCCATTGAACGTAGCGATTAGGTCGGTTGACGCCTTGGTCAGGTCGGCGATTCCAGATTCGAGACTCATTTAGTCAAACTCCAAGGATGGTTTTAGCGAATAGGTTTTGCAGGGTAATTAGCCCGGTGGCGTTGGCTGCAATGGCTGTTAACAGGCCGTCACGGTCCGAGTCCTGGCGCTGCTCGGCGACCCTCATCCGATCCATCAGATTGGTAATTTGCTGACCTCCCATCTGGTGCAGCTTTGCTTGATCGTCGAGCAACTCCTGCTGCTTAACGCCCCGCAGCATCTCGGCAATTTGCGCCGCAGCCAGTGCGGCCAGTTCCTCCGCGAGCGTCAGGTTGAGTCCGGCGCCGGTCGAAGTGATCGTGACACTGCCAGGAGGGAGCGCGGTCAACGAAAGGTCATAGGCCAGCAGCAGATCGGCATCGGCCGGCTTGTACGCCAGCACGTCGGTCGCGTGCGCCCAGACGGCCAGCAAGGTGCCGTCGGCCAGCAGAAAACCAATCTCACGCACCCAGTACGCCTGTGGCCCATCGGCGATTGCCGTGACGTGCAACAGGGTGTCGCTCAGCCTTTCCCCATCCGAGATTGGGATCTTGGCCACCTGGCTGCGCAGCGCGGTCTGCGTGTTTGAAGGTGTATAACCGGCCGTGCCCACCACGACATGCGTGATTTCAGCGGCCAAACCGGTGTTGTCTGGGCGCCAAATGGCGCGCAGACCGGCCTTGGTAATAACGGGTTGTAACGGGGTACTCATAAAACAGCCTCCATAGTGGCCCTGACAACGATGAGGGTCCGGGCGGCATTGGCCAGTGCAAAGCCCTGCTCCACCTGCCCCGGCACGGCCTGCAGCTCAGCGGTTTGGCGAATGACACAACGCACGTCCGAGGCGTTCGCCAGACCTAACGGCTGTTCCAGCGTGTCTGGCTGAACCGGCAACGGATCCAGGGTGCGCCGGTCCAACACCTGCACCTGACTGGCATTGGCCAACCCCAGGGCGTTATCGAAACGGGCACCGAGCTTGAGCTGGTAGTGGCTGCGTTCGTTCTTGGTGGCATCGATCAGGGCGCGCAGACGCTGGAACAATTGCGGGGAAAGAATCACCCCCTCACCTGGGCGGTTGTCGTTAGCCCAGGCGATCAGCTCAAAGCTGTACGGCACTGCGCCCGGGACTTGCGTCCATTCCTTGTAATCTGCGGTCACCCCGACCGCCTTCAGCACCCGGCGGATCGCGCCGACCGTGCCCTTGTGTTTGTGAATCGGGATCGATTGACGAATCAGGGCGCGTTGTTGTTCTTCGGTGTCGGCCGCCTCCCAGCCTTCGACCGACATGGCCCAGGCGAGCCACGGCAAGAAGTTCACCGGGCAGCGCGCCGAGTCGGCAACGCCCCGGATAATCTCTGGGTCAATGCCTAAGTCACAGGCAGTGGCCAGAGCCCGCTCCAACTGCGTGCTGTTATGCGGCAGTAACTGGCTCATGTGCTGGCCATCGGTTTCAGGGTGATCGCAGTGCAATCGGGAAAATGCCGCTTATCGCAGATCACGTCAGCGGCCGGTTTCTTCAGCTTCACTGAAGCCACCCCAGAGACATGCAACGCGGCATAGATGGCCGACAGCGACAACTTGCCCTCAAGGGCTCTTGCCGCCGCCACGGTGGCATCCAGATTGCTCCGGGCCGACGCCATCACCACCTCCCGGTCAGGTCCGGGCTTAACCTCCAGATCAGCCTCCACGCTGTACGCCGTGGGCAGGCCGATCTGACTGCGGGGTCGGTCAGTGATCGGTCGCACGTCCTCGGCCGACAACGCCTTCTGGACGATGGCCACCAACTCACCAGCGGACACTTCACTGCCCACTATCGGCAGCAAGGCCAACGACACGTCGCCCGGCAGCGGATTCGTCAGGCCGGCGGCGTAGTCGCAGACCAGCACTATCGCGCCGGCCGGCAACAGGGCACGCACCGCCTGGCTAACCTCGGCCGCGACGAACGTCGGCGAGTCCACCGAAACGCTGGCGACGTTGGCCGAAGCCGTCAGGGCATGAAACTCATAAGCCCCGCTGCTGCCGGCCACGGATAGCCCCTCTAGGGACAGTTGCGTGCGATACAGCAAGGCGTCGTCCGTCTCCATCACCGCCAGCCGTGGCGGCACGGCATCGGGGTCAGCAGCGGTGAGCGTCAGCCGCGTGACATTGAAGTCCGCCGCCCGATTATCCAAGTCCGTGCCCCGGGCGTACGCCAGCAGACTGGCCTTGGCGGCATCGTTGACCCGAGCCCGCCCCAGCAGCTTCTGATAGGCCGCGAGCTCCAACAGTTTGATGATCGGATCGGACTCCAACTGAGCCGTCCAGTTATCCCCCATGCCCAAGCGAAAGTTGGCCAGCACTTCCTGATAGAGGTCCTCAAAGTCCAGCGACTCCAGCACCTCAGGCGGCGGCAACAGCGATAAATCAATGGTCATCCGCTCACCTCCAATGTGATGGCGTCACCCTGGTACTCACCCGACAAGCGAAAATCAATACGCCCTCCGACCACGGCGACCACCCGCACCTGTTCCAACTTGAGGCGTGGTTCCCACCGGCCCAACGAGCGAGCCACCTCGGCCTGTACCGCGCTCTTCCAGCCTTCGGTCACCGGCAGGTCGACAAACCGGCGCAGCTGGCTGCCGTACTCCGGCCGCATGCGCCGACTACCAACCGGGGTGGTGAGGATGTCTTCGATGGACTGAGCAAGGTGTGCGCGGCCGGAGATGGGCAAGCCGGTGCGGCGGTCCATTCCGATCATGATGTTTACTCCTGCAGCAACTCCAGATCAGGATGGGCGCTCAGGAAGTCGAATTGCTCATCCCCCAGCGCCGTGACACGGCCTTCAAGCACCGGTGCCGTGCTGCCATCCGGAAAGACCATAGTGCGCGAGGTGTACACGGTGTCGCGAAACACTCGCGGCGATCCGATAGGTGTGACCACGTCAGAGGTTGCGGGGAATCCCAGTGGTGCTGGTTTCAATCCCGGCACTGCAACAGCTTCGGCCGGTTCGGTCTGATCGCCATCAGCTTTTGACTTACTCATAAGGCGTGCTCCAGATATGCAAAAGCCCGCACGCGGCGGGCTAGAAAATGACGGTCAATCAGTGTTTGTGGTTCGGCGTGTTGCCGCCGGCATCGATGACCTTGCCGGCACTGTTGATGTCGCCGGAGGTGTTCAGTGTGCCGTTGATGGTTACGGGTCCATCCACCGTGACCGTGCCGACCAAGGTGATCTGACTGGCAACAACCCGCACCTGGTCCGGCGTGACTTCAAACACCGAGTCGCCAACCTTGATGGTCGCGGTACCGGCCGGTAGATCGATGGTGTAGCTGTGGGCTTTCCAGTCGTAGACCAGCGAACCGCCATCGTCGAAGCGCCAGACTTCGACATGGTCACGGTTGTCCGGCTGGGCACCGGCATTGCCGTACAAGCCAGGAATGAAGGTACCCATCCCGGCGACACCGCTCGGACTGAGCAACACGCCCTGCTCTTTCAAGCTCGGCGCCCGCCAGTGACGCGCCTTGCCGGCGGCCTGGCTGTGCCAGCGCACCCAGGCGCTGACCCATTCACCGGACTGCACCCGCACCATCCCGGCCGCCAGATCTACCCCGACCACCACGCAGGGCATCAGCATGGCGGCGATCATCCGGTCGTGCTCCGCGACGGGGTAGCTCATTCACATATCCCCCGGTGCAACGTAATCAGCTTCGTGACCTGGCCCGGTCTCGGGGTGAAAGCCAAACACCAAGGTGCCTGAAGGCTGAGCCGGCCAAGGCCACTCTTCGCTGCCGAGGTAAACCTGCTGGTTCCACTCCACCAACCAGACGGTGTAACCGTCCAGCTCCGGCCGGGTCCAGTCTTGTACCGCCTGCACGAACTCTGCGGGCTCGACCTCCAAGCCCCAGGTCTGTGCCCGCAACAGCACGGCGAGCTGAGTCGCCAACTGTGCCGCTTGCCGCTGGTGATCATCGCGCAATACGTCGACGACGATCCGCGCCTCGAACTTGCAAACCAGTACCGTCTCACCGGTGCCAATGTCCTGACCTGGCTCAAACTCGGCCAGTTCAAGGAACACCGCTGGCAGCGGAATGTGCTGCCGACCGCTCAGATCCGGCCACACGGCAACCATTTGCAAGCCGGGTAGATTGTCGTCCAGGTGCTGCTCAATGGCCCCGAACAGCTGTGCGAGGCTAAAAGGTTCATCAGACACGGGCCGTCCTCTTCAGGTACTTTTGCAGTTCAAAGTTGAGCTCTTGCTTGAGGATGCCCAGCAAGATTTCATCGGCACGTTTTATCCAGCTGTCGAAGTGCGGCCGCGCCTGCTCCAGCGACACCTTGGCCTTGGCCAGGGGGAAGCGGTTGTCGTTTTCCTCGACAAAACCCGAACGGCGTCGACCCTGCTCCGTGTCGGGATAGTCATCCGCTGAAAAGTGTTTGCTCGCGGTGCGGATCCAGATATCGGCTTTGCTGCCGTACACCTTTTTATAAAACGCCCCCTGATACCGCCGACCGGCCACCGAGACACCGCTGCCGGTTTGCCGCGCTCGACCAGTGCGACTGGCCTCAATGGCATTGAGGCCGAACCAAAGCTTGCCGCGCATGGCGCCGCCGGTAACCGGATAAGCGCGCAGACGCTGCCGCACGGCAGCAATGGCAATCCGCTCTTGTTTGCCCACCGCCCGTGCAATGTGCGTACGCAGCCGCCCCAAGGTTTTGTTGATTGCCCGCCGCTGAGCCGCTGCTGCAGCTTTCGGTAGCAGTTTGGCAAAGTCCTGAAAGGCCTGAATATGCACGGCTGACGGCTGGATGGTGAGCATCCCGCTGTTGCGTTTTTGTTCCGAGTAGCTGCCGATACTCATGCGCGTTTCCTCAGGATCAAGGCGACCAGACCGTCACCGCTGGGTTCCAGTTGCAGCAAGTCATAGTCGCCGCCACCGTCCAGCTCCGGCAGATCGACGCTGACCCGCAAGCCTTTACTCAGGCCGTGGGAGTCACTGACGCGAATCTCGAAGCGCGGCTCACGCAGCCCGCTGTTGAGCTTGCCGAACTTCGGCTGCAGCCAGGGCGCGGCAAACATGCCAAGGACCGGCTCATCCCGGCCCTCGATCTGCGCGCTGTCGCCCAGGGTTTCGAATACCACGTCGTCGACTTCGGCGATTAGGTCGCGAAAGGCCATACTCAGAGTTCCAGCAGGATCTGCGCCAGGGGCCGCGTGCACAGGTGCAACGGGTTGGACTGAGCTTCACCGGCCATGCCCTTGTTGAACGGCAACGGCTCGATCTTGCTGTAGTACGGAACACCCTCGGTGTTGACCGTCTCCATGTAGTCTGCCGGCGCAAACACCGAGATATAGAGGTCAGGTACGCCCTCAGGAATCAGCAGTGCCTTGTCGTCATGAACGAAGGACACGCCCGCGATCTTGCCGCGATAACGCTCCCAGACGATGCCACCAAACTCGAAGCTCTCACGAGCATCGCCACGCAATGCCGCCGCCTGCTGGCTGTTGAGGAAGGTTTCCTTGATCGACTTGTGAACGACCAGCTTGTTCCAGAAATTCTTGCCACAGAGCGCCCGGGAACCGCTGCTGGTAATGCTGCCCAGCGCATCCTCCTGCAGGTCCAATGCGTCACCACATTTGACACGGATCTCGGTGTCGGGGCTGTTCAGGCCCATGGACATTTTCTTGCGGGTCACGCCGAAGGTTTTGTAGATGTCCAGCAGGACGGTCGTACCGTCCGCATCAAGAATCTGCCCATTCAACGCCCCCATGCGCTGAAACTCGTGCGTGGCGTCCAGCTGCCGCCGGCATCTGGCCAGGCGCTTGTTGACCACATCCTGAACCGCCTGCAGCTCGGACCGGGTACCGAACGCACGAATCCCCTGAATCTCATCGGCCTTGATCGCAAAACGCTGAGGCAGGTGCACGGTGTTGAAGGGGATCAGGTTGCGCTTGGTGCCCGCCACCACCAGACCGGAGGTACCACGCTCACCCGCAGGGACCAGGGCCAGGGTGTCACCGTCCTTTTCGATCTGCACGGTCAGGGTGGTGATGCCTTCTTCCTGGAACAGGCCGAGGCTACTGATACGGCCCGGCAAGTATTCCTGTTCGTTGATGGCGGCGGTCAGCGACGAGACCGAGAACGCGTCATCGTTAAAGATTTCAATATCAGCCATGAATCAATCTCCAAAAAGCAAAAACCCGCACTCGGCGGGTTCGATAATCAGGGTGCTCGTCCTAGCGGACGATCAAGAAATGAGTGGCCAGGGCCTTTTCAGCGGCGGGATCGAGACCGGTGAGGTGCGCCTCGCTGACTTCAGCCAAACGCACCACGGCACGGCCGCGACGCACCACATCCGACTCGCCCAACGGGCCATAAAGAATGGCCAACGCGTTTTCGCTACCGTCTTCAGCGGTCGGGTTGTATGGGGCAAACTCGCTGGTGGCACTGACCAGACCGAGGATCTGCCCCGGTTCCAGTGCGGGACCGGCAGCGACGTTGATAGCCTCGCGGGAAATAGTGCCGGGGGCTTCGGACAGGAGAAACTCGCCTGCATGCATGGACTCGCGTTGAATGGTCATGTTCTTGCTCCTGTAGCAGATTGAGGTTTGCCGGAATGCGCGGCTTGCCGGGCCGACCAGATCGAAGGCTGATCGATTTGCTTGGCCTGCACCTTCGACGGTGGGTCGTTATCCAGTGGCAGGCTGTTGTCGATTTCGAAGCCCTTGCCACTACCGACGATCTTGTCGAACAGACGCGCACGGACCGCCGGTGCGTCTAGCCCTGCCGCGACGTACTCGACGCTGAACTCCGGCAACCGCGCCGCAACACAGAGGTCATTCACAGCTTTGGCCCGAGTCAGGCCCGCCTGGACGATCTCTTCGCTTTCGAGTTTGGTCGAGCTGAGCAGCGGCGCGACCAAATTGCTGATCCCTGCCTCTGCGCAACGCTGGGTGATCATCAGCGCCAGCTTGGCCGAGTCGACCACGGGCGGCGCCGGTGGGTCGACAGGCTCCAATTCAGGATCTGACTCGGGTGGTTCGTCGAGCTGGGCCAGCAGATCTGCCGGTGCATGCTGGTAGCGCTGCAACACCCCACCCTGGCCGAGACAGGCCTTGACCTTCACGCCCTCGCCCACTTCATCGGCCAGGCCCAGTGCCACCGCTTCATTAGCGGTGAGCCAGGTTTCAGCATCAACCATCCGCCGTAGCTCGGTTTCGTCGATGTCCGGCGCCTTGGACTTGTAGGCAGCGATAATCGCTTCCATGGTTTGATCCAGCACCTGGGCCACCTTGCGGAAGTCCTCGGCATCGCCCGAAGCGTAGGTCCAGGGATTGTGAATCATCAGCATGGCGTTGGCCGCAATCACCACCCGGTGCGCGCCGCAGACCGCCACACTGGCCGCACTGGCCGCCAAGGCATCGACACGACCGGTGCAACGTTCGCCGAGACGCGACAGCGCGTTATGAATCGCCAAGCCGTCGAACAAGTCACCGCCGATGCTGTTGAAGGCGACGATGACTGGTGACACACCGTCATCCATTGCCTGCAGATCGAGCACGAACTGATTGGCCGTGACGCCCCAGTAACCAATCTCGCCATACACAAAAACTTCAATGGTGCGTTGTTCGGCTTCGCCGCTGGCTTGCACGGCGTACCAGCTTTTGTCCTGGACCGGCACGCGCTTGCCGGCCTTGTCGTAGATGCGCGGGAGCGCTTTTTTGCTCATGGTTGCTCCTTGTCGTCGAGGGAAACGACGGCGTCGAGAGTGGTGTAATTGAGGCCAAGGGCCGTGGCTCTGGCGAGATCCGCCGCGTTTTCCGCGTCGACCGTTTCGGCGTCGTAACCGGTGCGCAAGACCATCTCGCTGCGCGAGGCGAAGCCCGCTTGCACTTCCATCCGGCGAGCCTGTACGTCCTGCACCGGCTGAATGTAGGCCCAGCCTTGCGGTACCCAACGTGTGCGCAGGTATTCGCGGCGACGTTGCGCGTAATCGTCCAGCACCAGGACGCCCGACAGCACCGCCATGTCCATCCACGCGGCGCGGACTGGGCGACACAACTGGTGCACATACACGCTGAATTGCAGTTGTTCCAATCGGCGCCGAAACTCGTTGAGCACCACCCGCAGTGCCCGGTCGTTGACCTCGCGCATGTCGCCGGTAAGGATCTCGTAAGGCGTCCCGGTCCCAGCTGCGGCAGCCATCAGCTGCTGTCGCATAAAGTCCGGGTAGTTGTTGCCCGCGTCCGGCGGCTTGGAGAACTCGACCTCTTCACCTGGCCCCAGCTCCTGCATGGTGCCGGGCTCCAACGCGACCATCGGCGTGAAGCCATCGCGGTCGGTGCTCAGCAGTTGGCCGGTTACCGGATCTCTGGGCGTCTGTCCGGAGTCCGGTGCCGGGCGACTGATGAAGCCGGCAAACAGGTTGGCCACCTCTTGGCGGAACAACACTGCGTCGTCGTAGTTGTCGAGGCTACGCAGGCGTTTCAACACAGGTGACAAGCGCGGCACACCGCGCAACTGGCCGGGCTCGACGGGTTCGAAGATGTGCAATACCTGGGCAGCTGGCACCCGCACCAATTGGTTGTAACCGGCGTTCAGCGACGACGCATCTCGCGGGTGCGCCAGGTACATCCAGTACGCCACCCGCTTGCCGCCCGGCGTGAACTCGATCCCAGCACGGATGAAGTTGCCGGTTTTGGTGGTCTCGAACTTGTCATGCGGCACGAACTCCGGTGCCAGCACCTGAAGCTGCAAGGGCACCGCGAGTCCCTCATCCAAGCCGCGTGGTCGCAACCGGACAAAACACTCACCCGAGGTTTCGACCGTGCGAGCGATCAACGCCTGCTGGCCGTAAAAGTCGGTGCGCTCATCGGCATCCGATTCATCGACCCAGTCCTCCCAGAGCTCCTGCAACACTTTGCGTAACGCATCGTCGTCGGTTTTCGGCCGAGGGTTGATCCCGGTGCCGATCAGATTGCTGACGCGCTTGTCGATCACGTTGAAGGCATAGGGGTCATTGCGTACTGCCGCCCGAGAACGGGAGCGCAAGTTACGCAATGCCGGGGTGTTGATGCTGTTGATCCCGTTGTCGGGCGCATCCCAGCCAGTGGACCGACGGCCCTCCCCGGCGCCTTCGTAACTGGCCTTGATGTTCGACGGCAACAAGAATCCGTTACGGGTCAGCGTCGGATAATGTCGAGCCATTAGATGCCTTTGCCTCCGTGGTATAGCCGGATCACGCGAGAGCGCGGGCCGGCTGAGTTGACCCGCGAGGTGCGGATCTCATCGCGAGCCTTGAGCAGTTCGTCAATGGATCGGTATTCCACGGTGCGGTCGCCATAGCGCACGGTTTTTTCACCGCGAGCGATAGCCCCCTCAACCGCGTCGAGGTGCTTCTGGGTAAAGGACATATCAGCGTCTCTTCAGATAACCGCTGCTGGAGCTGCGGCGTTGCGGTGGCGGTGTGGATGGTCGCTGTTGCGCAACTGGAGCAATGGGTTGCGGTGTCGGCTGCGGTGTTGTGGTTGTCTCTACAGTGACCGCGACGCGTTCAGCCGCGATAACCTTTTCATCGAACAGACCTGCCTGCGCCAGCGACTGCCGCACCCGTTCCCAGTCGTGCTCCTGGTAGCGGTTGATCCCCAGGTAATGGGCCATGGCCAGGCAGTACACCATCAGGTCGAGGGCTTCGTTGCGTTCAGCCTTGCCCTTGACCCACTCGATACGCTTGTGACCTCTGACGTACCGGGCGACTTTGCGCTCGGCCACGCACTGGGCGAAGAACTCGTCCGGCAGGTCGTTGGCAAAGTGCAGCGCGCCTGGCCCGCTGTCGAACGGGTAGCGGTTGTAGATCCAGTCCTTGGCGGTGTCGGTACCGACGAACCACAGCTCGGCACCGTTGCGCTCGGTCTGCCCCTTCCAGGTCACATCGACCATGGATGGCCGCTGAGCGATTACCGGCTTGCCGGGCTTGCTCGCGCCCTTGATGGCAAAGATGTTGCGCCAGCGACGCACTCGGCAGAACTGGTAGACCTCGTCGGTGTGGTGCCCACCGGAGTCGACGCCGGTCGCCAGAATCGCCAACCCGACCCCGCAGGGATGTCGGTACCGGACCTTGAGCTTTTCATCCAGCACTGCCCAAGTGCGTTCATCCGCCGGGTTACCCCAGATCACCTGATGGTCGACCACCCAGCGTTCCATCCCGATGCCGAAGCCCATCACCATCAGTTCCAGGCGGTTGACCTGTACGTCAACGGAGCCGGTCAGCATCAGTACGCCGACCGGCATCGCGCCGAGGGTGTAGGTTTCCAGCCGTGCCCGAGCGATCAACACCTCGGCCTTGGTTTGCTCTTGCGCGCTGTCCCACACCTTGGCCAGACGGGTGTTGTAGAACACCTGCATCAAGCCCATGTCGCCCTTGGACTGGGCCTTCTTAGCCTCTTCGAACTCCTTGGCGAGGGAGCGCCAGTCCATCCAACCCATCGGCGAATACAGGGCGTTGAGGTGAAAGCCGATTGTCTCGCCGTCGCCTTCGCCATGGGCACGCCACTCACCACGGGAGAGCATGTTGCCCTTGTGGTGTTCCTCGATCAGCACGTCGCACTCAGGGGCCGCACACTCGTAATGCGCGGTGTTGAAGTCCTGGCTGTAGTGCAAACGCTCCCACTCCAGTACCTGCATATGCCCGCAGGTTGGGCACGGCACGTAGTAGTGACGCTGGTCGCTGGAGTCGAACAAGTCGGCGATCCGCGAAGCGCCCTTGATGGTTGGCGAGCTGGAAAAATAGATCTTCGCGTTGCGGCCAAAGTTGGTCGCCCGGGTTTCCGCCAAACCGATAGGGTCGCCTTCCTGGCCGACATCGTTTTCCCAGCGGTCGACCTCATCGCCGTAGATGTAGCGCGCCGACAACTCCGACAGGTTGGCCGCCGAGCCGGCGGTGGTGACGTACAGCGAACCACCTTCGAACTCCTTGGTGTCCATGGTGTTGCGCGCATCCCGCGAGCGGCTGGCCGCCACCCGTTCACGCAGCACCGGCGTGGCCTTGATGGTTTTGCTGATCCGTCCCGAGACCCGCTTGGCCAGGCCCAGGCTGGGCAGCAACGCCAGGATGTTGGACGGCGCCATGTGAATCAAGCCGCCCATCCAGTTGAGGGCGATCTGGGTTTTCATCAGCTGCGAGGCCACCATGGTGACCACGCGCTTGCAAGGGTGAGCCGGCGACAAACAGCGCATGGGTTCACGAGCATAAGGCGTACGCGAAGTGCGGTACTGGCCGGGTTCAGGGGCACCGGTGTCTCGTGGGATACGCATGTACTCGTCGGCCCACTCATCGATCCAGAGGTCAGGATCGGGTCGCAGCCCACGGAAATACGACTCACGGTACACCTTTGCACCGTCAGGAAATTCCGTGTGCATGGGTTCAACTCGGGATAAGGGCGTGCTCAAGGTCCGCTGAAGACAGCCGCTCGGCCTCTTCCAGCGTTCGACGGATCGTCGCCGTCAGGTGTTTTTCGATTTGCCAGGGGTCCGTCATGGCCGCAAGGTCATGGGACAACTGAGGCAATGGTCCGAACAGTTGATCGCGCAGCAGGCGACCCGCGTTGTAGGCCCCGGTTTCGACCGCAATCCGGTCGACCAGTGAACCCTGAGCCTTGTGCAATTCGATCTCGGTCAACTTCGCCATGTTGTGCTCGCGTAGGGCGCGGGCTTTTTGGAAGTCCGGCGACTTGCCGTCGCCACCAATCGGTTGCTGCGGCGCAGCCGTGGAAGTCGGCTCGACAAGGGGGGACAGTTGACTGTAAACGTCGCGCTGAATCCGGTCCTGCTGGTGCCGAGCCGCGACGGCGGCCTTGCTTGGGTCGGCGGTTTCCAGGATCAGGGCTTCGGTCGCCAGCACATCGACCTGTTTGCCGTTCGGTGCCAGCACCAGGCGGTTGTTGTCTTTCAGCCAGGTGATGTAACTCGGCGTCCTGCCGATGCGAGCCGCGAAAGCGCTTTTAGACAGGAAGAGTGGATCCGTCATAAGCCCTCCTTTTCAACGGCTTTTCAATGGAAACCTTTCAATTTCAATGGATTGAATTTCAGTAAGCTGGCAACCCTGCGGCTAACGCTTTCCCGCGGGTTTGCGACCCCGTGTCCTTCGAATATCCCCAGGGTCCCCGGCAATTTCAGGGCTGCCCATCGCCGGTCGGCGGCACATCGCATACGCCCAACCGCTTCGCCGCCCAGCGTTCGTACAACCCGATAGCGACATCGGCTCCGGCCATGGCCGTCAAACATCCGAGGCCTCCCGCCGCCACTATCGAAACCCCGGCAGCGTTCAGCAGCAGCATGGTCGACAATCCGCAAGCAACGCAGGCCCCCGACCGCAGTGCCAGGCGGCGCATCAACGACCAGCCCCGCACCCCGGCCTTGTCCGCACGCCACATCTCCCCCGACACACCGCCGACCAGCGACAGGACAATCACCATCCAGATCGGCATCTCTGCCAGTGCTTGCTGCTCGTTCGTCATCGCCTACCCCATAAACGCAAAAACCCGGCGCAATGGCCGGGTTTGGTGTGTGGTGCCTGCCGCTCTCTGCGGTCGCACCTATCGAAGATGACTACTTTTTACAGGTGGATTCTCATGGCAGCAAGCCTGTTTTAATGCCACCCGGTGAATGTCTGGGCTACGTCTAGGCAATGTCGGTGAATATCTTTATTTCGGCTTTCAGCGCCTCCGGCGCTGTCCTACCTGTCCCACTATTCAGAGTCGAAGTAGGACAGCTGTAGCCCCCTAAATTCAAGGATCTACCCTACTGTCCTACCTTATTTACTTTTCTCTCGTGTATAGAGAGAGTTAAAAGCACGCGTCCGCGCCATAGGTGCGAATACGTGCCCGCTGCGCTCATGTGTGCATGACGTGGGTGAAGGTTGGACAGTAGGACGGCCCTGTAAAGACGTGGCCTGCGCCTGTCCTGCTAACTTAAATGGTAGTAGGACAAAGCCAGACAGCAGGACAGTGGCAGACGGATCGATGCCAAGGGTCATGCAGCCTTCCCCATCAGCAAGCCTTCGATGCTCACATGGGCATCATGCAGTCGACGGTAGTAGGTCGGTGCGCTACACCCACAGTGCAACATCTTCTGCGACAGAATGCTTTCATGGTTGCAGTAGTGTTCACGCACGACCACCGACAATTGCGGCGGCAAGTGCTTATTGACGATCAGCTCGATATCCGCCGACTCATCCAACAACACCCGGCTGCCGCGAGTCCCCCGTATCAGCTCGCCTTTGCACTCTATCAGCATGGCAATCATGTTGCCGCCACTCGCGCTACCATAGGCTTCGGTCATCGGCGAATGCAAATCCTGCGCCCAGAGTTTGAGCATCTCATCGATTCGCTTAATCAAAGCAAGGCTCCTCTATCGGTGCCTGCTCCAATGCTGTGGAGCGTCCCCACCCAGCCGGCTTCTGATAGGCCCAGGGCCGCACACCGCTTTTGGGTAACGCCGACAGTCGTCGCTTTCGCCATCCCAATCGATGCATGATTGCGCCAACCCGCATCTGCTCGGGCTTTCCCCAATGACCGGCGTCTAACTTCAGAGGCCCAGACAAGATCTCACTACCGGTAGTCGTCTCGCCGATCTGAGACTCCTCAAGCCAATTCAGAATTGGTCCTTCCCATTCATCGACAACAAAACGCTCTTCCTGCGCCTCCGCGAACAGCGGCGCCTCATCCCGATTGACCCACCAGATATCGCCGGCCTCATAACAGAACACCGCTTCAGCCCAGAGCTGGTCGCGGATTTCGCGCAGCAGATCCAGATCCACCTTCGTACAGGCCACGGGCCAATATCGTCGGTTGCCAGTGGCGTCCTTCAGGTACTCGTCCTGGTTGGTTGTACCCGCGAAAACACACTGGCGTGGCACGTCCATCGTTCTACGGCCATAGCTTTCGCGGTACGTATCGGTAGATGCTGAGAAAAACTGCTTGGCCTTGGTCGACTCGGCCTTGTTGAAACTGTCCAACTCCCCCAGCTCAATGATCCATTTGCCACGGATAGCTTGAAATGCATCCTTATCACCGAGAGTGAATGGAGTATCCATGAACCACTCCCCGCCCAGAACACCAAGGGCCGTGGACTTACCTGCGCCCTGCGCACCTTCCAGGATCATCACGGAGTCAGCCTTACATCCGGGCACCATTACCCGTCCCACCGCCGACACCATCCAACGCTTGCCAACTTTGGCGCTGTAGTCGTTCAGCTCCACTCCCAGAACGTCTGTCAACCAGGTGCTGAGCCGGGGCACACGATCCCACTCCAACCCATTGAGGTATTGGCATACGGGATGAAATGAATGGTCATGAGCAACAACGCTGACAGCCTCAATCACATGCGTCGACTTCACTCGCAAGTTGTACTGCTGCGCGAGCCACTTCATCACCCGCATGTCATCAATATCAGCCCACTCACCCACACCGCCACCGTATGGAGCGGCTCGCAGCTTGACGATCTTGGAGCTGAAGGAGCTGTAACCGATCACTCCTGCCCAGCGCTCATCGTTCCCGAGGATCAGCTCAACGTTCTGCATGTGAGCGATCAGCGAGCCGTTTTCACTTCGAGATAGTTGATTCTTCCAACCACCAGCTGCTGGTGGCTTGACCACTGCGAGTACCTGACGCCGAACAGCTTCCAAGCCCTCAGCACAATGCAAATCGTTGAAGTCGGTCCACTTGTCCTCCCGCTCAAGAGAGAAGACCGGCGCAACCACCTGTCCTCCGACTACCGTCGCTGCGTTGCTGGCCTTCTCTTCACCTGGATTCCAAGCGGAGCCGTTCGGGCGCTTGGTTTTCCAGTCATCGTCACGACAAAGAATGATCGGGCAACCGGGGAAACGTTCGCGCATGGCCTTGGAAACCACCATCAGGTTGCCTGCATCAAAGGCAACCGCTACAGCCATCGATGTCGCCATGTGCAAGCTAGCGCCAGTGGCGTATCCCTCACACACCAACACCGGTTCACCAGGCTCGGGGTGACCGCCAATTAGGTGAAAGGCTCCCTCCTTCGACATACCGTAAGGCCAATAGGATTTGTCACGTCCAGTGTCCTGTTGTTTCTCAGGGAAGATGACCTGCAGACCGACGATTTGATCCCGAACGTTGCTCATCGGCACCAAAACCGCGCCGGAGCGCGGGGCATAACGAACACCGAAACCAACAATCTGCTTTCGATCAAGGTATGCGCTACGCCCCCTGTCAGGCATGCGCTGGAACAGCCCTGACGCTCGACTGGCTGCACGGCGTGAAGCATTGGTCGCGATCTCGGCGGCCCGACGCTTGGCATCCTCCTGCCGAGCGCGCATGACCTCCCGCTCTTCAGTTGTCATGCGCCCAGTCTTGACCTTGATCTTCTGCGACTCGCCGGAACGCCAGTCACCAAAACTACCGAAAATCAGTGCTTCGCCCTTCACGGTGCGATGCTCATGCACCACGTACCAACCGTTCTTTTCCTTGCCCTTGTCCTGCGAGGTCTTACAGCGGGTCAACTTGCCGTAAATCAATGGCTGCGTCGGCTCCAGGCCATAATCCGCGAACTGATTGAGTACTTCATCGAGCATAACGAGCCCTCTTGTGATCATCCATGGACTGGCATTCAACACAGCAGGTACAACCCGGTTGGGCTATGCGACGGGGCTCGGGGATGGGTACATCACACTTTTCGCAGAACAAGAAGGAATGAACAACGGCGCGAGATTTGGAAGCGTTACGAGCAGCCAGTGCCTGATCAATCCGTTCCTGTACCAGATCATTCGCAAAATCGGCGATATCAGCCACGGTCGCCACCCCGCACTACCTGATTAACGTAGGTGGCACGGTTGAACATGCCCAACAGCCCCTGAATACCGCGAAACACCTGGAGGTGGATCTCGGACAACTCGCGATCATCCACGACCCCATCACCAATGCTCTTGGCCCAGGTGTCGGCCAGATCAGCGACCCGACGGAAGTATTCGGCGATACCCGTGGTCAGAGTCTCGGGCATATCGTTTGTATAGGCCTCAGCCAGTTCCTGCCAGATCGTGTCGCCGACCAGAGCATGCACCGAATCAAGGATGCGGCGGTCCTTGGTCAGCTCCAGGATCTCGCCAAACTCCTGAATATTCACTGAATGGCTGGGTTGCGTAGGTGAGAGTTTGTGTTGCAACGTGGTGGGATTACGGCCGGTGGTGGCGGCGATGGCAGCAGCGCCGCCGGGATAGTCCCGAGCGGCATGGTAGAGCGCCAAATCGAGCGGCAGGATTTCCCGCTGTGCTCGATCAACGCAACTCAGAGCGATTCGGCTCATGGCATTAATCCTTATAAGTTGCCAGTGCCGCGCGACATGCAGTGGTGATACATTTGCCGCGTGGCTTGAAAGGGCCCAAACGCCGGCTAGATCCGCAAGATCGAAACCGGCACCGTGCCGAGGCGAACGATCCGTCGTTCACCTCTGGCGCAACAGCTGCCCTATCTGTGGTGGAGAAGGCAGCAACCCAAGGCATCCGTGCCTTGGAAAGCGCGATAAAGATCGACGGTTCGCATGTGGTGTGCCCGCCTACCTTTATCGCGACCCGACAGCGCTGTGGTGGTGCGTGTCGGGAGGAACTGGGCGGCCCTTGGGTCGCCTTTTTTCTTACTACGCTGCTTTGTTCGTCGGTGTTGTCTCGGTGATACCGAAATGTTCCAGAACCTCTGTTAGTGAAACGCCCCCCTCACTCTCGCGGGTTAGGGACTTGATCAAAGAGACACTTGGGTCTTTGCTCGCATATTTGACGTGTAACCGCAGGTAACTCTCAGCAATTCGGCAACGCCCGGCGTAAGCCGTAAGTGCCTTGGAGTCCAGATGGTCGATGTAATCTCGCAGTTTCATGTGATGTACCTCCTGAAAAACAAATTAACCCATGAGGTTATTTTTAGCAATACCCCGCAGGACATTCACCAGGAAGGTTAATCCAGCCAAAATCAGAAAATGAAAATTTCAGACACCCGCCTACAAAACTTCCGAAGAATCTTAGCCGAGAAGAAACTCCGTCTGACGGATATCGCCGACCTCCTAGGTAAAGCACCAGCTCAAGTGAGTGCGTTCGGAGGAAAAAACCCTACGAAAGGAATCGGGGATCAGATTGCGCGCGAGATTGAAAAGGCACTGGGCCTTCACCACGGCTACCTCGACATGCCCTACGGGATCGGTGAGTTCAACAACGCCACTGTGTTGAGCCATACTGGACGTAAATTACCCGTAATAGGATCCATTGCAGCAGGGGCTTGGTGTGAATCTCAAGGTGGTTTCGACCCAAGAGATGCAGAAGAATGGATTGACGCTCCAGGACCTGTGGGCCCTCGAGCATTCATACTTCGAGTTGAGGGTATAAGTATGGAGCCAAAATTCGTAGAGGGAGATAAAATTATAATTGATCCATCACTTGATGCTCTCCCAGGTCACTTTGTTGTAGCCAAGAGAACAAGAGACCAAGCAACCACCTTGAAACAGTTAAAACAGGAGGGAAGCGAACAGTATCTCTATGCACTCAATCCCGATTGGCCTGAGCGCATAATAAAGATGACCGAAGAATGGTCCATTTGTGGTCGTGCACGTTGGAAAATTTCTGACCTATAAACGAAGGTCAAGAATACTTAGGCTCCACTAAGCAACAGACAACACGGAATCAACTAGTGGCTGCGGATATAACGTACCGCCCTCAGAAACCTTCCTGATCCAAGCCTCAGATAGTGCTGCGGACACACTTGACTCAGCAACATTACTAAAAAGATTAGCGTCGTATCTAGCCGCCTCTTCATCATCACCTTTTCCCGCATGATACAAACTTGCAGCGTATAGCCTTTGCAAAATAAGCACAGCTGTATGACCTCTGCACAATCTGGCACAGACTTCACTATCAGTATTACTTACAACGCTCAAAAAAGCCTCATACGTACTGATAAACTTCTCCATAAAGTCATTTTGGGACGGTTCCTTACGAAGCCCCAACTCGACAACCCCACCATCGATATCTATATTATTCCACTTGATAATACTTGCAGGATAGTTCGCACAGTTAAGCTCTCTAGCTGCCAATGTAATAGCTGCTATTTTTTTCATTGAATCATCAAAAAAATCGCAAAAAACTTGTAACGCACTGGCTTTACTACCAGACCCACTCAAATACCTAAAACCCTCACTCAGCATGTAAGGGCTTAAAAAATAGTTCTCAATTGAGTGCCCTAAGGTCCAGGATAGATTACCGTCGACTTCATGTGTCGAGCTAAAATCCTTTACTACATCCTCAATACTAAAATTTCGAAACTCACGATCACACAAAAAAAACAATTTACGATGACTATTATTCCCTTTGCATTGAAAATGAATACTTTCAATTTTAGCGCGATTATTTGAACTAGTAAGTTTGCACTCGCCCGCAATGTCAACTGCGATATCAATCTTCAATTTAACTTTTGGCGTCAACACCTTAAGCAGATTAAGCACATGCCCTCGATCGTCCTTGCCTTCAACCAATATTCTGATCTTAGAACTCATTCTAGCCATAGCAATATATTCGGAGATATCATATTTAAGATCCATCAGATAACCTCCTCATCATCATCAGAAATATCTGTTCGAGACGCTGCTGAATCTGACAATACAGGAACAACCTCAATCATAAAATCTCTGTAATCTGATGCAATTGAAGGTGAATGAGTACACACTATAATCTGACGACCTCCGAGTTGCGCCATCATTTTACCTAGCAATTCCTCTTGCCAATCTATATGTAGCGAGAGTTCTGGCTCATCAATTAAAACCAGCGAATCCGCACTCATTTTAGTTACTGCATATAGCATAGTTAACAATTGGCGCTCGCCCGAGGACATAACTCTTATGCTACTCCAAGCGCCATCTTTAAATTTCAAACCTACTTTAGGGATTCTCCGGCTGGAATCCGGCACATAGTGAAGTTCTTTCTGCTCAAGAAAAGCATTCACAGCGTCAAAATACTTATCGATTTTTGCAAAAATGTTCGCTTGGAAATCCCTACGCTCCTTCAACGCATCACGATAGACAGTTAACGCCCCTGTCGCGGAACTCGCCAATTCCTTTGATTCCCGACTTCTTCCCACCAAATTTTGTAACTGAACATACGTATAAGAAGGCCCCTCAAGATTTGCAAGTTTGTTTAGAGCGGTTTCGGTAGTAAGCTCTGAAATCTCCTCAAGTAACCTCTCAGCCTCTTGCGCCGTACCCTCTTCGTCGCTCAAAATCGCCGAAAACACCTTAACAAACGAATCAGAAAACACCGAACTTTCGTAGCGAGCTATCTTTAAATGAGCATCCCTTATCTCCTCACGCAAATTATGCTCAATACTGAGAGGAGATGGATAATTAATTACTGGAAGAAACTTCCCAAACAAATTCCGAGCGAACGATGTAACTTTCTGAGTTGGAAGTGCGTACGAGGGAGCTCTACTGTAGCGCCTAACATCCTCTTCAAACTGACTTGACCAAGCCTCCAGCATTGTTCTAAAGGCAGGAAAATATGAAGTCTTAATCCTCGGAATGCCATTTTTCTCAATAAAAACAGAAAGACGCGCCATCAACTCCGTTACGTATTCTCGAGAAGATACTTTCTCATCTTCCACCATTGACAGAGACTTTATCGCCTCCTCACCATAAAATACAAACCCAGGATCAAATAAGGCATTCAGATTTTTTATTCTATACGTATTCCCATCCTCACTTTTCAAAACCTTTATTACAAGACCACTCGAATACCCAACTGTTATACTTTTAAAATCCAAGTAAATGAAACGCAAAAAATCACAATTTGCTATATTTGCTAGAATATGAATTAAAGTTGACTTCCCAGTTCCGTTCTGCCCGTGCAAAACATTGAGACTGTCGAAAAATTGAAGATTAAGATCATAACGCTGATGAATCCCTTCAAGTTCAATACTTCGAATCGTTACGTTATCCATACCCTGCCTTCCCTCGACAACAACAAAGCACGTACCAGCGCGCTTTCAAAAAGCCATCATAACGCCCTATCCAATTGCTCTGTCAAATCCAGATTGAACTGCTCGGTAAATCGTTGACCAGAAAACGCGCCATCGAAGGAAAAGGATAAAAAAACGTTGACCAGTTAACCTCAAAGGTTAACTATTGTCTCACTCTTCCACCACAGAGCGAGGCAACACCATGCACACCACAGCCACTTTGCACGTCCACCCGGCCACGACTGACCCTTTCCGCATCTTCGAGATTCGCCGTCTAGCGCGGGTTTGCGGCTGCACCTTCAACGCGTCCAAACCTAAATTGAAACAGCACACAACGCCTGCTCCGTTCAACCCGAACGATGGAGGGCATGCAGCATGAGCAAATTCAAACTCGACAACCGCGCCCTGGCCCTGCTCCAGGCTCAGGTTCACCTGAGCGAGACCTTCAACCATGTTCTGCGTTCCTCACCACAACGTCAGTCGCTGTCTTTGCGCCTGAAAGTTGAACGTAGCAAAGCCGACACGCACTTCACCGTTGAGGTTAGCAGCGAACGCCACACGCTAACTCTGCCCAACAACAAGAAGATGCATCTCAAGCTAGCCGACTTCATGGAAGAGATCGCCAATGGTCCGGCCAATCACAGCAACCCGGTCGAACCGCCGTCATTGCCCCACGCAATCCGCCGCTATGGTGCGTTTGAGATAGAGCACAAGCAGCAAGTGTTCGATCTGGTGTGCACCGGCGGTGCCATCAGCCTCGACCTAGGTTTCGAGTTGCCCATCCACCTGGCCATTCACCGCAACAAAACACGAGCCGGCGTCACGGCCATCATGAGCATCGGCGTCAAGAAGCCCCGTACCAAGTGCTTCACCGTGTACGGCACCGACGTCGAGATGTACGCCATGGTCGCCGAATCCATCACCCACCTGGCCGCCGTGGCGACTCCCGCCGCGCACGCTGCCTAGGGGGCGACATGGAACGAAGCCTGGAAAAAGCTGCCAAGTACTTCGATCTCACCCGACCCAAGCTGATCGCACTCATGCGTGAGAAAGGCCTGCTCGACGACCGCAACCTGCCTGCATTTCCTGTTCGTGATCGCGAGTATCTACGGGTCAAAGACGGCACCTGGTATCACGAAACCGCCGGCATGCAATACAGCCAGTCGACCAAGGTCCGGCAAGCCGGCATGCGCTGGCTGGCCGAGCAACTGGGGCTTGAACTACCCGCAGTCCCGGCCGATCACCATGACGTGGCCTAGGGAATACGCCCGCCAGATAGTCGCCATGCGTACACGCGAGGAGCGCAACGCCGCGCTTCTCGAAGTGCCCGAGCATCTGCGGGAGCTGACCAAGCACCATTGCCTGAATGCCTGGAATCACCCATCACGCTTTAAACGCAAGGAGGCAGACCAAGCCCATGAGTAACGCAAACCAGAACCCGCTGCGCCTAATGCCTGCACCTGAATCGGCCACCGTTGAGCTGCTCTATCGCACCTTTGGCGACGTTCTGATCCCCCTGGAAAAGCTACGCGTGCAGTACTTTCGCAATCTGAATGAACAGACGTTTGCGTCCGATCTAGAAAACGGCCGAATCCCGTTGTCGCCAGTCACGCTGAAAGACAGCCGAAAGTCCCCGAAGTACATCCACATCCGTCACTTGGCTGCATGGATCGATACCAGGGCCTATTTGGCTGACGAGGAACTGGCCAGGAAGCAAACCGCCGCAACCGAGCAAGACGACTAACCGAGAAACGGCTGCCACCACCAGCCAAACAAACCACCAGGAGCACACCACATGACTGCAATTCAAATCTGCGCACTGATCACCATCAGCATCGGCGCCGCTCTTCTCTACTGGGCCGGCTACCGAGGTGGCTTGATCGACGGCCGAGTCGATGGAGAAGAAGGCAAAAACTTCGAGCGCACCAACAAAACCAAGACCATCAACGAGCTGGACGCTTCACTGCGGTTCATTCGCGCCGATCACAAACACCTGGCGCCGCTCTGTAAACCACTCAAGAGCAGTCAGGCATTCGGCGCGAAAGAGCGTCAGTCACTGCTGGATATCGCCGAAAAACTGAGGATCGCAGCCGAGACATTCAGCGCATTCCGCACCGGCAAAAAACTTGAGCGCGACTCACTTGCACTACGCGAGCAGGCCCTGGCCATGGCTGCCCTTCTGGCGCCTGAAGCACTGGAGGATGCCGCATGAACTGCATCCTCACCCGCACCGGCAAGCGCTTCGACCTGTTCGAGCCCGACGCTGACATGATCGATCCAAGGGACATCGCCCATTCGCTTGCGCACCTGTGCCGCTTCAACAGCCACACCCGCGAGTTTTACAGCGTGGCGCAACACAGCTGCATCGTCGCCGAACTGGTACCTGAAGAACACAAACTTGCAGCTCTGCTCCACAACGCCACGGAGGCCTACCTGGGCGACATGACTCGTCCGCTCAAACAGTGGATACACGCCTATCAGGACTTTGAAGACTGGATCTGGCAGCGCATCTGCGTTCGCTTCGATATCGCCTCGGAACTACCCGCCTGCGTTCGCCAGGCGGACCTGATCGCGCTCGCCACTGAACGACGCGACCTCATGCCAACCGATCCGGCCATCTGGGATTGCCTGGTCGGCATTGAGCCCATGGCCGAAACCATCCGTCCATGGCCCGCTGCTGAAGCCAGACTCACATACCACCAGCGGCTAATGGACCAGCTCGCAATCGAACACCGGAGGAAAGCGGCATGAAGACAGACCTGAACAACACCGGAGCTCTGTCCGCTTTGCTCCGCGCCATCGATAGCGTCGACGCGCCAGAAACAAAGAGTCTCTGCTGCGCAGCAGTAGGCATTACTGCTTCTTTCAGCGCCACCACCGAGGCACTTGTACCCCACGAAAAGCTGCGCGAGGCAGCCAACCCTGATGCAACGCTAATCGCTCGGAATAGCCGGTCCGCGCAGCCTGCCGTGGGGTACAAGCATGTGATGATCGTGCCGGGAATACAGGCATACCGAGGGAGCAAGCCGTGAATAGTATCCAGTTCTTAAGCCACGAACAGGTGTGCGAACTGACTGGCGCCAAAAACAAGGCCGGCCAGATCACCGTGCTCAAGCGCAATGGCATCCGCCACACCATCAAGCGCAATGGATGGCCGTGCGTCATCGCTTCCGCGCTGACAGGTGAAACTGTTACCACGTCGGACAAACCGAAGTGGCAACCACGCCTGGTGGGATAAATGGGTAGAAGACCAACAAAGCCGGGGAGCATTCCCCGGTTGCGGGAGAGAAAACGCGGCAACACCATTTACTACCTGTACGACACCGGCGGCAAACCACGCAAGGAAATCCCCTTAGGCACAGACTACGGCCTAGCAATTTTGGAGTACGCAAAGCTCGAAAAAAGCCGTGTATCTCAGACCCTCACGCAAACGGTACTGACGTTCAACTATGTGGCCGAGCGCTACATGAATGAAGTGGTACCCACCAAAGCTCATGCCACCCAGAAGGACAACGCACGCGAACTGAAGAACCTGCTGCTGTTCTTCAACGACCCACCGGCACCACTCGAAGCTATTGAACCCCAGCATGTCAGTCAGTATTTGCGGCACCGTGGGAAGACTGCACCTGTTCGTGCAAACAGGGAAAAGGCATTACTCAGTGCCATCTGGAACTATGCCCGTGAAAGCGGTTATACCTCGCTGGCCAACCCCTGCGCAGGGATAAAGGGCAACAAGGAAACAGGGCGCGATGTGTACGTGGAAGATGAACTGCTGGCACAAGCCTACGAACACGCCGACCAGCCACTCAGGGACGCGCTCGACCTGTTCTATCTGACCGGACAACGTATCGCCGACACTCTGAAAATGGACGAACGCGACATCCGTGACGACAAGCTGTACGTCCAACAAGGCAAGACCGGGGCAAAGCGGCGTATCGAGATTATCGGTGAACTGAAAGTGGTCATTGATCGAATCCTGGCACGCAAAACTGGCCACCGAATCCGATCAACGCGACTGGTGGTGATGGACACCGGCCAGGCGATGACGAAGAGCATGCTGCGAAAGAGGTTTGATGATGCACGGGAAGCTGCTGGCATTCCAAAAAACGACTTTCAGATGCGTGACTTGCGAGCGAAAGCGGCAACAGACAAAGAAGAGTCGACAGGCAACATACGTGAGGCCCGCGATCAGTTGGGACACACAACCGTAGGCATGACTGAGCAGTACATTCGAATGCGCAAAGGCATGAAGGTAACCCCGACAAAGTGACCGGCGGCAGCGAATTGCGGAAAAGATTTTTTTATTGCGGAAAAAAAAGATAAGGGCTTGCGCGAGGTATCTCACGCAAGCCCTTGATATATATGGTGCCCGAAGCCGGAATCGAACCGGCACGCCCTTACGAGCGGGGGATTTTAAGTCCCATGCGTCTACCAGTTTCGCCATTCGGGCGGTAGCGCGGTGAAGCGTTCACGAGGATCTGATGCAAACCCGTCGTTTTTGCCACTCTCGCGGCAGGGGGAGAAATATATACAGCCATCCCCTGCTAAGCAAGTTCGTCGAGGTTAATTTCAAGACAAAACCTTGCAACGCAATCGAAACAAAAAAGCTCTGTAGATCATGGATCTACAGAGCTTTCTACAGGGTCGGCCGAGGTCGCGAACGGTCCAGCCATAACACCCTGAGAATCAGTAGGTTAGCACGCGCGCTGTTATGCAAGCCACTGATTTTTAAAGGCCTTCCCCCTTGGCGTGCAAGGGACAGGGTTGCCGAACGTGGCTCTTGCCCTCTTCCGGTCAAACCGGAGAAATGGTGGCGAGTACACCAATCAGGATGGTTAACGCCAGAAATCCACCCAGAAACACGGCCATCTTCAACATGTGGTCTCCACCCTCTTCAGTCTGCGGTCGTGGCGTTATTGTGCGGCGCGGACGGTGTTCGTTACAGCAGCAGACAGCAACGAAAAATACGGATCAGAATCACCCCTGGAGCGAGCCTGGCAGGCGCCCTCCTGCCCCAACCTGGCGCGGGGCATCCGGCGCCAGATCGGGGATCAGTGGGTACAGAAGCCTCCAGGTCCCGGGATTACGTGAGGTCGAAGCGATCGAGGCTCGATCCTCATCCCGTGGGTTTTCGGGCCCTATTCCACGCGGCCTGTAGCGGTATTGCTCGAACCCATTGGGGCCTGAATGGCTCCAATGGGCTGTGCAATGCCAAGCCAGCCATCACAGACGTCCTTCCGAGCGTACCCCTCCATCTGCTCTGTCCCACGCGGCTACGCTGAAAACACCACGGCGAAAAAGACAAAAGTCCCCCTCGGACGCCTGCGAAAGCAGGGGGGATAGATCAATCAACATCATGACTAAAGTCATCACGTTGCTTGCCGAGGGCAGGCAAAATCCTATGCGACAGGAAAAGAAAATAGGCTTTTAGCCAGAATCGCGACAATGCGAGACCGCCTGCTGATCGTACACCGGTAGATCAACCTCAACAGATGACCCTATGAAAGACCCCATTCGCTACGCCGACTACATGCATATGATCGGCGCCGGTCGCCGCGAAATACCCATGCGTGAACTGGTATCCGCACCGGTTCGCGATGCCGATGGCCGCTGGCAGGCCGCGCCCCACAAAGCTGCGAAATTGCGCGGAGGCGAGATCGCCGCCATCATCAAGCCCTATATCAATGTCCGGCTGATGGCGCAGCTTCGCGCCGTGGTGCCGCTGGCCCTGTACCTGGTGTTGTTTCAGATCATCATCCTGCGCCAGTTGGTGGAGGACTCGCTGCTTGTCACGGGCGGCCTGTTCGCCGTGATCGTCGGCCTGATGCTGTTCATGGAAGGACTGAAACTCGGCCTGATGCCATTCGGCGAAATCATCGGCAGCAACCTTCCGCGCAAGTTATCCCTGCCTGTGGTGTTGCTGGTTACCCTGCTGCTGGGCATCGGGGTGACGTTCGCTGAACCCGCTATCGGCGCGCTGCGCGCCGCTGGGCAGAACGTTTCTGCGCAGCACGCGCCCTACCTCTGGGCGATACTCAATCAGTGGACCAGCGAACTGGTCCTGGTTGTGGGGGCCAGCGTCGGTCTGGCCGCTGTAACCGGCACGCTCCGCTTCCTCTACGGCTGGAGCCTGAAGCCGTTGATCTATTTATCGCTGGCGCCCGTTCTGCTGCTGACGGTGTATATGAGCAGTGACCCTGAACTTGCAAAGGTTATTGGCCTGGCCTGGGATGCTGGCGCGGTCACCACCGGGCCAGTCACTGTACCGCTGGTCCTGGCGTTGGGCATCGGCATCGCGGCTGCCGCAGGCAAGGGCGGTTCCGGGCTGTCCGGGTTCGGTATTGTCACCCTGGCCTCGCTGTTTCCCGTCATCGGGGTTATGGCGCTGGGCCTGTACGTGGCGGCTATCTCCTCGCCGGCGGAAATCATCGCCGCGGCGCAGGCCGCTACCGACGCCGGACAACAGGTTGCACACTGGCACAAGGTCAGCCCCGGACTGGAGATTGTTTCGGGGCTACGGGCCATCGTGCCTTTGGTGGTATTCCTACTGATCGTGCTGAAACTGCTGCTGCGCCAGAGCCTGCCGCGGCGCGGTGAGTTCTTCCTCGGTATCGCCCTGACCGTGGTGGGCATGTGCGTGTTCAATCTCGGGCTGACCTACGGTCTGTCGAAGTTGGGAGGGAGTGCCGGTTCGCTGATTCCGACGGCCTTCATGCAGACTCCTGGTTCGGACGACTCCCCGCTCTATAGGTATCAGGTGGGGCTGGTGCTGGCCCTGGCCTTCGCCTGGGTGCTCGGGTACGGCGCGACCGTCGCCGAACCCGCGCTGAATGCGCTCGGAGTCACCGCAGAGACCCTGACCAACGGCTTTATCCGCAAGCGCAGCCTGATACGTGCGGTATCGATAGGCGTCGCCTGCGGTATTGCCGTGGGTGTGGCCAAGCTGGTGTTCGGCCTGCCACTGGTCTGGCTGGTGGTGCCGTCCTATCTATTCGCTGTGGTACTGACGGTTTTTTCGACCGAAGAGTTTGTCAATGTGGCTTGGGACAGTGCGGGTGTCACCACGGGGCCAATCACTGTGCCGCTCGTTCTGGCCATGGGGCTGGGACTGGGCAATGCCACCAACGCAGTCGAGGGCTTCGGAATTCTGTGTATGGCATCCGTCGGACCCGTCATCACCGTCATGCTCCTCGGACAGTGGGCACGTTTCCAGTTGTGGAGACAGGCAAAGGCCGTCACGAAACAGCCTGCGAATCAATTATTGGGCACGGGAGAAGCGGGATGAAAGCTGAAGGGATTACCTACCTTACTGACGTTGCACTGATCACCTGCATTGTCCCCGTCGGGCGCGCAGACCTGGTGATCCGTGCGGCCCAGGGCATGGGCGCGCCAGGCGCCATTGTCTACCACGCCAACGGGCTTGGCCCCCGTGAGCGGCACGGCCTGCTCAGCATCGCCATCGATGCGGAGAAAGAAGTGGTCAGCCTGCTGGTCGCTGCCGACTATCAGGACGCGGTACTCGAGGCCATCTATCACGCGGCCAACCTGGATGTTCCCGGCGCTGGCATGATCTATACGACACCGGTGGAAAAAGTGGCCACCTACATCCCCCGCGAAATGCTGGAACAAGGGAATGCCTCGTGAGCGTGGCGATTGCGTGTATACCGGGCGGGGCTGCAAAACTCATTACCTGCGTGTTGCCCGACGATGGCACGGAGCGCAGGTTGTTGCTGCTGTTGCGAGAGGCGCATGGCATTACGCGCGCGGACAGCGTCAGTTGCCGCGGTGTAGCCGTACTGCAGGCCGCCAAGGCTCCCCGCAACGAAGTGCCCGAAGCGGTTCTCTCCCGGGTGGTCAACGTGGTGGTGGATGAAGCCCAGGCCGAAGCGGTGTTCGACTTTATCTGTGCACACGCCGGGCTGACCGGGCCGGGCAGAGGTTTGGTGTACATGGTTGCGTTGAATTTCGCGACGCCACTGGCGATACCTGCGGGCGTAACGTAAGAGCCCGGCGCGCGAGGCGCTTATTCAACAAAAAGCTTCGACTTGGCTGGCGGGTGACAGGATCTTCATGAATCCAGTCATCGGGAAGTCACGGGAGCACGCAGGACAAATTTATAAAATTGCCTGGGTACCGGCCATGAAGAAGTCAGGGGTCCGATACCGCAGGCCATACCAAAGCCGCCGCACATACGCATCGATGATGCTCTCGGCGGGAGAGCATCCAATGTGGGTAGCCAAGCAGTTGGGCCATGAAGACTGGACAATGATTGCCAGAGTTCATGGCCGCTGTATGCCTTCTGCAGATGTTGGAGCCGGCAGCCGCGCCGAGACGCTTTTTTGCCGCAAACGCCAACATCATGACAACCTCTGCGCTATACCCCGCTATTTAAGTTAAGTCGAATCGATCAAGGTTCATCACTTTGTTCCAGGCCGCGACAAAGTCACGCACAAACATCGGCTGTGCGTCGCTGCTGGCATAGACCTCGGCGAGTGCCCGGAGCTGGGAGTTGGAGCCGAAGACCAGGTCAACCACAGTGCCCGTCCACTTGAGCGTGCCCGTGGCCCGGTCGCGCCCCTCCAGCACGCCTTCAGCGGTGGCGGATTTCGCCCACTGGGTGTTCATGTCGAGCAGGTTCACAAAGAAATCATTGCTCAGTGTTCCCGGCTGTTGGGTGAACACACCGTGGTGGGACTGCCCAAAGTTGGCGTTGAGCGCACGCAGGCCGCCAATGAGCACCGTCATCTCGGGCGCGGTAAGCGTCAGCAACTGTGCCTTGTCCACCAGCACCTCGGCGGCACAGTCCTCCAGTCCCTTGCTGGCATAGTTGCGGAAACCATCTGCAATCGGCTCCAGTACGGCGAACGAGTCCACGTCGGTCTGGTCCTGCACGGCGTCCATGCGCCCTGGCGAGAACGGTACCTTCACGTCGTGACCGGCTTTTTTCGCGGCGGCCTCAATGGCGGCGCAACCGCCCAGCACGATCAGGTCGGCGAGCGACACCTTCTTGCCGCCGGACTGCGCGTTGTTGAAGTCGTTCTGGATCGCCTCCAGTTGCGTCAGGACTTTGGCCAGTTCAGCCGGTTCGTTGACCGCCCAGTCCTTCTGCGGCGCCAGGCGAATACGTGCACCATTGGCACCACCGCGCTTATCGCTGCCGCGGAACGTGACCGCGGACGCCCAAGCCGTGGTGACCAACTGGGGTGCGGACAAGCCGCAAGAGAGGAGCCTGGCCTTGAGGGCGGCGATGTCCTGCTCGTCGATCAAGGGATGATCCACGGCGGGAATCGGGTCTTGCCACAGCAGTTGCTCGGCCGGTACCAGCGGGCCAAGGTAGCGGGCAATCGGCCCCATGTCGCGGTGGATCAATTTGTACCAAGCCCGCGCGAAGGCGTCCGCCAGTTGATCCGGGTGATCGTGGAAACGCCGGGCAATCTTTTCGTAGATCGGGTCGAACCGCAACGACAGGTCGGTGGTCAGCATCGACGGTGCGTGGCGTTTCGAAGGGTCGTGGGCATCCGGCACGGTACCGTCACCCGCGCCATTCTTGGGTTTCCACTGGTGCGCACCGGCCGGGCTCTGGGTCAGTTCCCATTCGTAGCCGAACAGGTTGGACAGGAAGTTGTTGCTCCACGACGTTGGGGTGCTGGTCCAGGTGACTTCCAGACCGCTGGTGATCGCATCTCCCGCGATCCCGGTACCAAAGGCGCTCTTCCAGCCCAGGCCTTGCTGCGCGATGTCGGCCGCCTCAGGGTCGGGCCCTACTAGCTGTGCATCGCCGGCACCGTGGGTTTTACCAAAGCTGTGGCCACCCGCGATCAGCGCGACCGTTTCCTCGTCGTTCATGGCCATGCGGGCGAAGGTTTCGCGGATATCCCGCGCTGCCGCAATCGGGTCCGGGTTAGCGTTCGGGCCTTGCGGGTTGACGTAGATCAGCCCCATCTGCACGGCGCCCAGGGGGTTTTCCAGGTCCCGGTCGCCGGTGTAACGGTTGTCACCCAGCCAGGTGGTCTCGGAACCCCAATAGATGTCTTCTTCCGGCTCCCAGATGTCCGCACGCCCGCCGGCGAAGCCGAAGGTCTTGAAGCCCATCGACTCCAGTGCAACGTTACCGCTCAGGATTATCAGGTCGGCCCAGGAAATGTTGCGGCCGTATTTTTGCTTGATCGGCCACAGCAGCCTGCGCGCCTTGTCGAGGTTGGCGTTGTCCGGCCAACTGTTGAGCGGGGCGAACCGTTGATTGCCGGTCCCACCGCCGCCGCGACCATCCGCGATGCGGTACGTGCCGGCGCTGTGCCAGGCCATGCGGATGAACAAGGGGCCGTAGTGCCCGAAGTCCGCTGGCCACCAGTCCTGCGAATCGGTCATCAAGGCATGCAGGTCCTTGATCACGGCATCCAGATCCAGCTGCTTGAAGGCCTCGGCGTAATTGAATCCCTCCCCCATGGGGTCGGACTTGGAAGAGTGCTGGTGCAGGATGCTCAGTTTCAGTTGATCTGGCCACCAGTCGGCATTCGACGGGGCTTGTGCTACCACATGTTTACGAGCGTCACCCGCGAACGGGCACTTCGATTCGGTTGACATGGCTAACTCCAACTGTTGTTTTCAGACTAATCCACTGTGCAGTGTGGAACGCGGTTCCCACCCCATCCAATAGGTTTTGGGAATGGTATTGATAGCCTCTATGGATGTGCCCCCTTGTCGCCGGTGGGTCATCGCCCATGAAGGACCTGCGCAGACCACCGGGCTCGGCTCAAGGCATTCACAAACCTTTCGCCCATGGTCCACAATCAGGCGTTTACAGAACCACAAGTGTGGACCCGTCCATGGATCTCGCCACCCTCACCCGGTTTCTCCCCGCCTGCTTCGCCCTGAACATGACGCCTGGGCCCAACAACCCGCTGTCGGTCAGCAATGCAACCCGCTACGGCTATCGCACCTCCTGCCTGGCCGGGGTCGGGCGTTTGCTGGCGTTGGCCCGGCAAAAGTTACTGGTGGCAGCGGGCAACCCTAACGATGCCCAATATACATTTAGGTGACAGGCAACTATCTATCGGCCAACAGCAGCCCTTACTAGTGTCTATAACCGAGGTTCCATTCACCAATGTGGTCGTACCCAAAAAATGAATCGCGTGCACCCACACCCGCTCAACCGGCCTATGTACGCGGCGCGTGACGCCCCTGTTTGGGACGGTTCTGACGTAACAAAGTACCAGAATGCCGTACGCAGCTCAGTTCACACCTTCCCGAGAAGCTCGCCTAACCAGCCTGCCGATGTAACGAATTAATTCACGGATATTTACCTATAGAGCAGATCCTTATACGATGAAGCCGCATCGACTGCTCTCAATCAGGCCTGAGTAAAGCATGGTTATTCAGTGTATGACAAAACGACTTGAGAAATTACGCTTTATAATCACTAAAAACTTCGAGCTGACAAATAAGCAAAACCAGACACAGATTAAATTATCTCTACATCTACATACAATAATATTGAGTGCCTGAACGATGAACAACACTAGCGTTCCGACTGAAAACCCTAAAACCTTCAGCATAGCTATAGTAAATTACAAGACACCAGAAATCACCAAGATATGTTTAGATTTATTGCACCAGCACGTGGACAGCAACAACGTCCCAATATGGGTAGTTGACAACTATTCCGCCGATGAAAGCACTGAATATTTGCGAACGCTTGACTGGATCAATTTAATCGAGCGTTCTGTTTCTGAACCAGAGCCGGGGCACATCGCGCATGGCAAAGCACTTGACCTGGTTTTAGAGCGAATTGAAACTGATTATTTATTCCTGATGCACACGGACACATTTATTTTCGATAAGAATGTTTTCCCGATGATGCTGAATAAATGCATCAATAACCAAAACGTCGTAGCCGTCGGTTGTGTAGAGCAAATAAATCGCGGCACCGTTAGAACGCTTTGGCGCTTTAGCTCACGACTATTCAAACATCATTTCAGACGCCTGAAAATCTCCGCAGGATTACGCTCCAGAGAACCAAAACCGTACAAAGAAATCTACTTGAAGAGTTTCTGTACATTATGGAACTGCAAACTTATCAAACAGCACGGCATGCATTTTTCAATGGATGATCGTGTTCCTGGCTATACCCTCCAAGACCGCATGACCGAGTTTGGCTATGTCATTGAAATGTTATCACCGCGTAAAATTTTCAGCTATCTGGATCATATCCAGTCCGGCACTGTCGCAGCGGCTGGCGGCTATGAAAAGACTCATAGACGAACCAAAATGTACAACGACATCCTTAAGCGTCTGAACAAGGTCGACAGCAAAAATTAAGCGCCAAAGATACACAGCGAGCAGTGCGTTCGACTGTATTTGAAGTCACCCACAGGTCTTTATATTAAGTTATTGGAGCGGCAATGGCACCCATCACTCAAGTACTACCTATCACTCTGTCCCCGGAGCTTGATTTCGACCAGAACGCCGCCAGCGCTTTTGGTTGTTCATTGGCCAGTCACTATATTCAGGCTACGCCATTTCCGCACATTGTCATCGATAACTTCTTAGACGAAGACCTGATTGCGAGTATCTGCTCTCACTTCCCCGTCGAGCCAACCAACAACGAAATGCTCTACGAGCGCGGCTATAAAGGTCAACGAAAACGTCAAATTAGCCCCAACGAATGCACCCCCTATCTGAAGACTGTTTTCAACGCCTTTAACTCGGCGCCCATGTTGCAGTTTCTTGAAAAGCTCACAGGCATCGAGGGTTTGATACCCGACCCCTACTTTACCGGTGGCGGGCTGCATGAAACGAAAAGCGGTGGTTTCCTGGGGGTGCACTCGGACTTCAGGCTCAACAAAAAGCTTAATGTTGAGCGCAGACTGAATGTCATCATTTATCTGAATCCAGACTGGCAAGAGGAGTACGGCGGCAACCTGGAACTTTGGGATGTCGACATGAAGACCTGCCTTAAAAAAGTCCTGCCCATTTACAATCGATGCGTCATTTTCAACACAGACAAAGACAGCAATCATGGGCACCCAGAGCCTTTAATGACTCCAGAGCACATCACACGCAGGTCTATAGCGCTTTATTACTACACTGCAGGAACCATGGCGATCGATCCCGCACAACGAAACAAAACCCACTACAAGCCAAGGCCAAAAGATCGTTTAAGCCTCAAGTACTACATGAGCAAACTCATCAAGAAGAAAAACTAAACCCTATAGCCAGGCGATCGAGTGCGTGCATTTCAAGCGTTAGCTTGCAAATCCGGATGCCCCCCCCACGCTCGGTCGCAGCTATAAAATAGTTTTTTGATCTCCTCACCCTTTTCAGAGTCGCGGCACTACCGACGGTCGGTTTTGGGTTGTGGATTCAACCGGTCGATGCAACATCTCGTTCAGCCTAGGCAACCCCAAGGCGATCCTGACTTTCACCGCCTTCCTGCCGCAGTTTCAGGAGTGGATTGCCATCGCAGCGTACGCCTACATGGGCCTGCACATGTGTCGATGGTTTGCCCGACCCCAGGGCAAGCGGATGTTCAATCGGTGCTGCGCCGGGTTGTTGTCGGCGGCGGCAACCGTACTGTTGATGGCGCGCCGCGCCTGAGGCGAACCGAAAAAAATGACTGAAACCTTTGCAAGGATTGCGTTGGGGCCATTGCTGCTGATTCAGGGCCTCTACACCCGCTGGGTTACCCCAAAGCTGCCGGAAGCCGAGGGCGAGCGCCAGGGCGTGGCCGGTCGTGGCGTGGCGCTGCGCCTGTTGATTCTGGGCGATTCCGCGGCCGCCGGTGTCGGCGCAGCGACCCAGGACGAAGCCATCACCGGGAAACTGGTCGCACGACTGGCCAACGACTATCGGATTACCTGGACACTCTGGGCGCAATCGGGCCTGGATTCCCGGGCGCTGTTGAACGTGCTCGAACGCAATTCGCCGGAACCCTTTGATGTGGTGCTGCTGTGCGTAGGTGTGAACGATGTCACCAGCCGCATCAGCGCGGATCAATGGCTGGTTCAACAGGATCGCTTGATGGAGTTGTTGAGCGGCAAATACGCCGTGAAGCAGATTGTCGTGTCCCCGCTGCCGCCCATGCACCTGTTCCCGGCGCTGCCGCAACCGCTACGCTGGTACCTGGGCAGCCGGGCCAGTCGTTTCAACCACCGGCTGGCCGGCCTGGCCGAGCGCAAGGACCACTGCACATTGCTGGCCATCAGCCTGGCCCCGGTCGCCGGCCTGATGGCGGCGGACGGGTTCCATCCGGGCCCGGCGATCTACAGCCTTTGGGCAGACCATGCGGCCCGGGCCATCCAGCAACGTTTCCAGCACAACAAAAACACAGGAAGCTGACAATGTCCGAGCTGAAACTGCATCCCAACGCCGCAGCGTCCCTGCAACAGTGGCACGCCATGATCCGCAGCCATGACTTGCGGGCGCTGCCCGACTTGCTGGACCCTCAGGCGGTATTCCGTTCGCCGATAGCCCACTCGCCTTACCCGGGGGCGCCCGTGGTGTCGATGATCCTCAATACGGTCATCGACGTGCTCGAAGAATTTACCTATTACCGTGAACTGGCGACCGTCGACGGGTTGAACGTTGTCCTCGAATTCAGCGCCAAGGTCGGCGACAAGACGCTCAAAGGCATCGACATGATCCGCTTCAACGAACAGGGGAAAATCGTCGAATTTGAAGTGATGGTCCGTCCCATGAGCGGTTTGCAGGCGCTGTCCGAAGAGATGGGACGTCGCCTGGGCGCCTACCTGGCCGCCAGCAAGGCCTGATGGCGCAGCCACGACGAATGTGACCGCAAGACTCCGGGTGCGACACCCTGGACACAGGACTAATCTGTCCAGGGTTCCCCACTGCTTATCCGGATCCGCCATGCCCTATGACCACGCCAGCCAGTTCCTGGCCGCCCTCGACGCTGACTGGGCACGCCTGGTCGTCACCGTTGGCCCTTGTCTGCACGAGCCCAAGCCGACCCGCGATCCGTATGAAGCGCTGGTGCGGGCCATCGCCTATCAACAACTGCACGTGCGCGCCGGCGATGCGATTGTCGGCCGGTTGCTCGCCTTGTTCCCCGGTCAGTCATTCCCCAGTGCCGAACAACTGGTGGCCAGCGACGTTGCCCTGCTGCGCGGTTGCGGCTTTTCGGCCAGCAAGGTCGCGACCATCCAGGGGATCGCCCAAGCGACCCTGGACGGTGTGGTGCCCGACTACGCGACCGCACTGGCCCTGGACGACGAAACCCTGATCGAGCGCCTGACTCCGCTGCGCGGCATTGGTCGCTGGACCGTCGAGATGCTGCTGATCTACACCCTCGAACGCCCGGACATCCTGCCCGCCGACGACTTCGGGGTGCGAGACGGCTACCGACGCCTCAAAGGCCTGGCGACCACGCCGAGCCGCAAGCAGATGATCGACCTTGGCCAACCCTTGCGCCCTTACCGCACGGTGGCGTCGTGGTACCTGTGGCGAGTGCCGAAGGCATGAAAACCTACAGCTTGCTGAACGCCCGCCGCGAGACCGTGCAGAGCACGGAACCGGGCCTGCTGGGTGGCCATCGTCGCTCAAGGATCTATGGCCGCCTGGACTGCCCCGGCGCCTTGCGCGCCCTCGCACGGGACGGCTACGTCAAGCATCGGGTGTTCTTTGCCGACGAAGCCACCGCCCGCGCCGCCGGTTACCGCCCGTGCGCGGTGTGCATGCCCCAGGCGTATGCACAATGGAAAAAAGCGGCTGGGCGTTCAGGTTAAACAGTCTGAAACACTTAATCCCCTGGCCGCCCGCAGGCACGCCCCTGCACCCTGAAGGGCTCTGCCGTTGACCTGCAGCGCGCCCTCCCGGCCAAGGCCAGACGTATTCCGTGCCCGTCCCCGCCCAGCCGGGCGCTCCCACAGCCAATATCCCGGTCATTCTTGGCATCACTTGGTACCATTGCGCACACTTATGTGAAGAATTCGTGTCTGGAAGTATTTTTTGTGAATCTTTTTCGCCATTGGTTACAGCCCCCCCACGCCCGCCTCAGTGCCCTCATCACCCTGGTGCTGATCGTCCCCCTGTGCCTGCGCACCGCACTGGGTTGGTTCAATCCACTCGGCTACCTGTCCGACCTCGCCATCGGCAGCCTGCTGGTAGTGCTCCTGCATCGCCGTGCCTGGTGGCTGGCGCTCCCGGTGTTGCTGGTCTGGGGCCTGATGTCCGTGGCCACCGCCGAACTGGTCAGCGCCGTCGGGCGACTGCCCAATGCCGGCGATCTCAACTACCTGATCGATCCACAGTTCGTGGAAAAGTCCACCAGTGGCAGTTTTGCCCAACCCTGGCTGGCCGCGGCCCTCGGGCTGGGTCTGGTGGCCTGGCTGATCACCCAGTGGGCCGGCCGCTCGACGCCCCGGCCAGCGCTACCGCGAAAGGCCTGGGCAGTACCATTGCTGCTGTTGCTCGGGCACTGGGGCGTACAGAACCTGGCACCCTCCGATGCCGATCAATGGCGCCTGTTCAACCTGCCCCACCAGTTGCTGGCCGCCGGCGTGGGCGAGGTGCAGATGCGCACGGAAGAATGGCTTGAGGGCGATGTTGTCGAGACGGCTCCGCAGATGGCCGGGCTCACCCAACTGGACTTGAACGGGCAGAAAATCCTTGCCGAACCCGGCCGCGCGCGCAACGTTTTGATCATCGCGCTGGAAGGCATTCCCGGCGCCTATGTCCAGGCCAACCGCCAGGCCCTGCACAGCAGCTATCAAGAAAACCTCATGCCCAACCTCAGCCACTGGGCCGAGCGTGGCATGAACACACCGGACTACGTGCTGCACAGCCACCAGACCATCCGCGGCCTGTACGCCATGCTCTGTGGCGACTACGACAAACTGGACAATGGCACGCCCAAGGGCGTCGAGATGCTGACCCAGAGCGAGCGTAACCAGGCATGCCTGCCGGCCCAGCTACGCAAGCACGGCTTTGCCACCCACTACCTCCAGGGTGCCGGCCTGCGCTTCATGGCCAAAGACAAGATCATGCCGCACATCGGCTTCGACACCACCCTGGGCCTGGACTGGTTCACCAATGCGTCGTACCTGGACTTCCCTTGGGGCAAGGATGACAAGGCCTTCTTCGAAGGGGCACTGGACTATGTCGGCCAGCTCAAGACGCAGCAGCAACCCTGGATGCTCACCCTGTTGACCGTCGGCACTCACCAGCCGTACTCGGCGCCTGAAGACTACCTGCAGCGCTACGACACACCCAAGCAAGCGGCCGTTGCCTATCTGGACGATGCCTTGGGCAACTTCCTCAGTGGCCTGGAACAGCAAGGCGTTCTGCAAGACACCCTGGTGATGATCACCTCCGACGAGTCCCACGGCATCGATGGTGTGCGCCTGGCCTCCTCCTGGGGCTTCAACCTGACCCTGGCACCCGAGCAGGCGCAACTGCCCAACATCAATCCCGGGGTGTACGGCCATGTCGACCTGAGCACCTCGGTCCTCGACTACTTCGCCCTGCCGGTACCGCCGAGTCTGAGCGGCCGCTCGCTGTTCCGAGACTATGAAACCGGCCGCGAGATCATGTCGTACACCAACGGCAACCTGCGCTATCACGATGGCCAGGGCACGTTCACCGAATGCGACTTCCAGCAGCGGTGCCGCTATTACACCAGCGAGGGCTTCATTGCCGATCGAGCGGTGTATGGCGGGCAATATGGCGGCCTGCGGGCACGGCAAATCACCGCCCGGGCCGAGGCCCTGGATCGCACCCTGCTGCGCACGGCCCTGAACCAGCACTACCAGTTCGGCAGCCCGGCGATCATCCCGCTGCAAGCGCAAATCAAGGACGACTGGGCGGACAACCTGATCGGCGCGCAGTATCTGGAAATGCCCAAGGGCTCACAGACCCGCGTGCGCCTGACCGTGCGCGCGGTCGACCCGCAGCAGACGGCGTACATCCTGCTCAAGGCCAAGGAACTGGAACAGGATGTGCCACTGGGCTTGCCGGAAGAAATGATGGTCACCGCCGACCAACCGCTGGAGATGGATTTCAGCTTCGATAACCCGGAGTCGCGCAAGGCGTTCTCCTTCCATCTGCTGGGCTATGGGCTGGGCGCGGTCGAGGTCAGTGACTTCACGGTGATCACCGAAGAGCCGGGGCAAGCGCAACCGCAGGATGAGGCGGTGGACGAAGAAATCGCCCATTCCAGCTAGCGCACTGACCCGCTCAGGAGCGCCCTTCGTCCACCGTCTTGTCGGTGACGACAGGCGGCTCGATGCCCCAGTCGCCATGCAGGTACCAATCGTCGCCGATCATCTCGGCCGGATGCATCGTCCGGTCGGCACCATTGCCGCACGCCAGGGCACTGGCGGCACAGTAGCGGTCGCAGCCCCAGCAAATGCGCTCAGGATGTTTGGGACTGATGGGAAAGGTCTTGGCCATGTCGATCCCCGGATGATCGATGGGTAGGCGTTCAACCTACCGCGCCGGGACGACAATGCCCTTGATGCAGGTCAATTCCGGCCAATCCCCCCCTTCGATGACACGCTTGCCTGCAGGGACTGGCACCGTCCGGTTGATCGCTGCGAAAATTGACCATAATCATTATTATTCTCAGTAATACTTCCTAGACTCGGGCTCCTACTCGTCAGCCCCCAGGAAGCCATCATGCGTACTCCCCTCTCGCTGTCACTCGCCCTGCTGCTGTTCGCGCCACTGGCACACGCCAAGGAATACCCGATCGGAGAACCCCAGTTGTGTCCGGGGCTGGAAGTCGGCGCGGTGTACTTGCAACCGATCGAGATGGCGCCTGCGGGCATGATGCGCGCCACGGCCGACTCCGATATCCACCTGGAGGCCGATATCCGCGCCACGGCGGACAATCGCCAGGGCTTTCAGGAAGGCAGTTTCGTGCCCTACCTGAACGTCGCCTTCAGCCTGCAGAAATCCGGCAGCGAGCCACCGGTCAAAGGGATTTTTCACGCCATGGTCGCCAACGACGGCCCTCATTATGGCGACAACGTGAAGCTGCAGGGCCCCGGCAAATACCAACTGACCTTCACCCTCCTGCCGCCCGGCGGCCATGGCTCCCTGGGCCGCCATACCGACAAGGAAACCGGTGTCGAACCCTGGTTCGAACAGTGTGAACTGCGCTACGAGTTCATCTATGCCGGGATCGGCAAAAAAGGCGGCTACTAAAATGCCCCCCCTGCCACCCGAGCTACCGGCACCGGGACGCCTGGCCCCGGTTCACCGACGCCTGGCCTGGCTGATACTGGCCTGGGCGGTCATACCCCAGATGGCCCACGCCCAACTGCCCAGCTTCGAGCTGAGCCTGCGCGACGGCCATTTCACCCCCGCCCTGCTGGAAGTCCCGGCCGGACAGCGCTTCAAGATCATCCTGAAGAACGTCGGCGAGGGGCCGGCGGAATTCGAAAGCACCCCGTTACGGGTCGAGAAGGTGCTGTCACCGGGCGTCACCACCTTTGTCGTGATTCATCCCCTGCGGCCCGGCCACTACCCGTTCTTCGACGAGTTCAACCCGCAGTTGCCCGAGGGCGCCATCCTCGCGAAATAACCGGCTCAACCACGGAGTTTCCATGAATCAATCAATGTTCATCGTCTGGCGCGAAAGCGTCGAGGCGCTGCTGGTGATCGGCATTCTCCAGGCCTGGGCCAGCCAGCAAAGCCAGGCAGCTCGGCTGGTCAATTACCTATGGGCGGGTGTGCTCCTGGGGTTGATGCTCTCGGGCCTGCTGGCACTGCTGATTCTGTTCGCCGGTGACGCCATGAGCGGTTCCGCCAACGAATGGTTCCAGGCTTCCCTGGCGCTGGTGGCCAGCTTGCTGATGGTGCAGATGGTCGGCTGGATGCACCGCAACGCACGCAGCCTCAAGACTGATTTGCAACGCCAGGCCGACAGCCAGCTGGCTCGCCAGGGCGGCGTTGGCTTGATGCTCCTGGCCATGCTCGCGGTCAGCCGCGAAGGCAGCGAAACCGTGGTCTTTCTGTATGGCGCCGGGGCCCGCCTGCAAGGTCCGGCGCTGGGCCTGTTTGCCGTCGGCGCAGGTGCGGGGCTGGTGCTGTCGGGGTTGACCATCGGCTTGCTGCACAGCTCCCGTCGACTCATTTCATGGCAGCGCTTCTTTGCCCCCAGCGAAGTCATTCTACTGTTGCTCGGCGCGGCGCTACTGGTCAGTGGCACCGAACGAATCAGCGGCCAACTGCTTGCCCTGGACTTGCCGGACTGGGCCTATGGCCTGATCGGCGAAGCGCTGTGGGACAGCCGTGCCGTACTCAATGACAGCCATGGCCTGGGTGGTTTCCTGGCGGGTATGACCGGTTACCGGGCGGCGCCCAGCAGCCTGACCCTGCTGGTGCTGAGCGGTTACTGGCTGGCGGTCGGCGGCTGGTTGCGTCAACGCACCCCGAGGGCCGTCCCATGCCCGGGCTGAGTCGGCACAACCGCTGGTTGCAGCGCCTGGGCGACGGCATGCGCCGCCACGCGACGGCGATTCGCGTGGTGCAGTGGCTGGTCGTACTGTTCTATGGCGGGCTGCTGGTGCTGCCGGCCCTGTTGCCGCTGCCGGACAGCCAGGCCCGGATACTCGATAACCTGACCCTGCTCGCGCAGTTTCTGTTCTGGGGTATCTGGTGGCCGTTCGTGCTGCTGTCGATGCTGCTGTTCGGCCGACTCTGGTGCGGGGTGCTGTGCCCGGAAGGCTCACTGAGCGAGTGGGCCAGCCATTACGGCAAAGGCCTTGGCGTACCGCGCTGGGTGCGCTGGGGCGGCTGGCCGACCCTGGCGTTCTGCCTGACCACCCTCTACGGGCAGTTGATCAGCGTGTATGACTACGCCCAGGCCGCCCTGCTGATTCTGGGCGGTTCCACGGTCGTGGCGGTCGGCGTTGGCCTGCTGTTCGCCAGGGGCAAGCGCGTCTGGTGTCGTTACCTGTGCCCGGTGAGTGGGGTCTTCGCCCTGCTCGCGCGCCTGGCCCCGGTGCACTTCCAGGTCGATGAACAGCGCTGGAAAGACAATGCCGGCCCCCGCCTGCCCCCTCCCAATTGCGCACCCTTGCTGGACATCCGTCGCCTGCGGGGCGCCAGCGACTGCCATGCCTGCGGGCGTTGCAGCGGGCAACGTGAGGCCGTGCAACTGATCGCCCGGTCCAGCAACCAGGAGATCCTCCACGCGACAGAAGATAATCTGTCGCCGTGGGACGCCCGCTTGTTGCTGTTCGGCGTGATCGGCCTGGCCATGGGCGCGTTTCAATGGACGGTCAGCCCCTGGTTCATTGCCCTCAAGCAGTCCCTCGCGCAATGGCTGGTCGGGCACGAGGTGTTCTGGCCCTTGCAGGACAACGTGCCCTGGTGGCTGCTGACTCACTACCCCGCACTCAACGACAGTTTCAGCTGGCTCGACGGTTTGAGCATCGTCCTGTACCTGTCGGCCAGCGCCCTGGTGCTGGGTGGCGGCTTGCTGATCCTGCTGCGCGCGGCGGCCCGACTGGCCGGTGACCCTGCGCTGTACGTGCCCCTGAGCCTGACACTCACCCCCCTGGGCGCTGCCGGACTGTTTCTCGGGCTGTCGGCGACCACCGTGAAGTTGCTGCGCTATGAAGGGCTGTTGCTGGAATGGGTACAACCGGCCAGGGCCTGGCTGTTGCTGGGCGCCATCGGCTGGAGCCTGTTGCTGGGCTGGAAACGGATGGCCCTCCAGGGCATTCCCCTGCCTCGGCGTAGCGCCGCGGGTGCTTGCCTGCTACTGGCCAACGCACTGGTGGGGTATGGCTGGTGGTTGCAATTCTGGGGGTGGAACTGAGGCGCAAGGCAGCGCCATTCACCTCACCCTATCTGTTGTCAGGCGCGAGGATGCCGAGCACATGCCTCGTGGCGAGCGAGCTTGCTCGCGCTGGGGCGCGAAGCGGCCCCAACCAGTCGATTGCAGTCTTTCAGATAAAACCGGGCGACCCGTTTTGGGGCTGCTACGCAACCCAGCGCGAGCAAGCTCGCTCGCCACGGAGATAACTGTCTTCACCTGCCATTGGCCCCCGCCATCGCGAGCTTTGCTGAGCGGTCTGGCCCTACCCACGCAACACGAATTCCGGAAACAGCTCACGCAGGGCCGACCACAGCTCAACCTGGTCAAACTGCAATGAAACACTCGACAAGCGCGGATCGAGCATCCGTTCGGTCCTGACCAGTTGCACGGCAAAACGCTTGACCCCGCGCTCGCTCAAACGTCGGGCGAGGGTCAACAGCCGGGCAGGATCGAGCAGGTGCCAATGCACCGTGGTGCGACATTCATAGTCGACACCGCTGGCCAGCAAGTGCTCCAGACTCTGCCAGTTGGCCACGCCACTGCCCCGGACACCGGTGATCGCCTGGCAATCCTCGGCCAGCGCCTTGACGTCGAAGCCGACCCAATCGGCATCGGCCACGGCCCTGGCAAAGGCGTCCGGTTTGATCCCGGCGCTGTGCAAGCCGATACGAAAACCCATCGCGCGCACTTCATCCATGGCCGCCAGCAAGCTGTCCTGCAAGGTCGGCTCGCCGCCGCTGAACACCACGGCATCGAGCAAGTCCTCACGGCGTTGCAGGAACGCCAGCACCCGGCACCAGTCCACCTCTTCACTGCCGCGAGGCGGGATCAGCTGCGGGTTATGGCAGTAACGACAACGCCAGGCACACCCCTGGCAGAACAGCACGCAGGCCAGCATGCCCGGATAGTCGAGCGTGGTCAGGGGCACCATGCCCCCGACCCTGAGCGTTCGACTCATTGGCGCCCAGCCGATGCCGCGCATTCGGTGAAATGTACCCGCTCGCGGTGCTCGGACTGTTTACCCGGGTTGAATGCCGAGACCGGGCGGTGATAGCCCATCACCCGGGTCCAGACTTCACAACGCTGACGCTTGGCCTGGGGCAATGTGTGCAGTGCATTCATGGTGTAGCTCCTTGCGGTTGAGTGAAATGAAATCAATGGGCCGTGCCCGGGTGCTGCTCGCGCAACAAGGCCTCGTCGCACTTGGGGCAGAACTCGTGTTCGCCATCGAGGTAGCCGTGGACCGGGCAGATGGAAAAGGTCGGGGTCACGGTCAGGTACGGCAGGCGGAAGCGCCCGAGCGCCTTGCGCACCAGTTGCTTGCAGGCCCGGGTCGAGGAAATCCGCTCGGCCATGTACAGGTGCAGCACCGTGCCGCCGGTGTATTTGCATTGCAGCTCGTCCTGCAACTCCAGGGCTTCGAAGGGGTCGTCGGTAAAGCCCGCCGGCAGTTGCGAGGAGTTGGTGTAGTACGGCGCCTGGCGGCTGCCGGCCTGGAGAATGTCGGGGTAACGCTTGAGGTCTTCCTTGGCAAAGCGGTAGGTGGTGCCTTCGGCCGGGGTCGCTTCGAGGTTGTAGAGATGGCCGGTTTCTTCCTGGAACCGCACCAGGGTGGCGCGCACATGGTCCAGCAACTGCAGGGCAAACGTACGCCCCTGTTCAGTGTGCATGCCCTGCTCGTCACCACTGAAGTTACGCAGCATTTCATGCAGGCCATTAAGGCCGATGGTGGAGAAATGATTGCGCAGGGTGCCCAGGTACCGTTTGGTGTAAGGGTACAAACCGGCGTCCATATGGTGCTGGATCACCTTGCGCTTGACCTCCAGGCTCTCCATCGCCAGCTCCATCAGAGCGTCCAGCCGTTGCAGCAGGCCGCTGGCGTTGCCTTTGAACAGGTAACCCAGGCGCGCGCAATTGAGGGTCACCACGCCGAGCGATCCGGTCTGCTCGGCCGAGCCGAACAGGCCGCCTCCGCGCTTGAGCAACTCGCGGACATCCAGTTGCAACCGACAACACATCGAACGCACCTGGTTGGGCTGCATGTCCGAATTGAGGAAGTTCTGGAAATACGGCAGGCCGTAACGGGCGGTCATCTCGAACAGTCGGTCAGCGTTCTCGCTGTCCCAGGGAAAATCGTGGGTGATGTTGTAGGTCGGGATCGGAAAGGTGAACACCCGCCCCTTGGCATCGCCGGCCTGCATCACCTCGATGTAGGCACGGTTGAGCAGGTCCATTTCCACCTGCAGGTCACCATAGGCAAAGGGCATCTCCTCGCCGCCGATCACCGGGATCTGCTCGCGCAAATCCTCTGGGCACACCCAGTCGAAGGTCAGATTGGTAAAGGGCGTCTGGGTGCCCCAGCGCGATGGCACGTTGAGGTTGTAGATGAACTCCTGGATCGCCTGGCGCACCTGCTGAAAACTCAACTGGTCCTGGCGCACGTAGGGCGCCAGGTAGGTGTCGAACGAACTGAATGCCTGGGCCCCGGCCCATTCGTTTTGCAGGGTGCCAAGGAAGTTCACCATCTGCCCCAGGGCACTGCTCAAGTGCTTCGGCGGACCGGCTTCGACCCGTCCGGGTACGCCATTGAGCCCTTCGTGCAACAGCGTGCGCAACGACCAACCCGCACAGTAGCCGGCCAGCATGTCGAGGTCGTGCACGTGCAGATCCGCCTCGCGATGGGCCCGGCCGATGGCCTCGCTGTACACCTCGTCCAGCCAGTAATTGGCAGTGACCTTGCCCGACACGTTGAGCACCAGCCCGCCCAGGGAATAGCCCTGGTTGGCGTTGGCCTGCACCCGCCAGTCTTCTCGGTCCAGGTACTCGTTCATCGAGGTCGCTACCTCGACCATGGTCTTGCGGTCGCGGCGCAAGCGTCCGTGCTGCTCGCGATAGACGATGTAGGCGCGCATGGCGAAGAAAAACCCGGCGTCCATCAATACCCGTTCGACCCGGTCCTGAATCTGCTCGACATGCAGTCGCGCATGCCCTTCGAGCTGGGCCAGTACCGCCTCGAGCAACCCTTCGACTTCGACCTCGGTGTACTCGCCGGTGGCCTTGCCCGCAGCGATCAACGCCTGGCGAATCTTATCCGCATCGAAGGCAACCAGACTGCCATCGCGTTTGTGCAGCCGGTTGCGTCCTACACTGATCAGCGTGCTATGCATTGGAACTCCAGACACTACATATAGGTTTTATTTAACTTGAAACCACAATATGCAGTGCAGGCTACGGACAAAGGACGCGCCTGCAATTGACCGACATCAAGATTTACCGGCAAAAAAAATCGCCCGGAGGCGATCGTAAAAAACCATTGAATCGGCGATGAAAACCCTGTGGCTTGCGTACGCCCCCCACTCCTTGACTGCATGGCCCTCTCCGTGGCGAGGGCGCTTGCTCCCGCTGGGTTGCGTAGCGACCCTGACCGAACCATTGCGGTCATTCAGTCAAAAACCACAGACTGGTTTTGGGGCTGCGGTGCAGCCCAGCGCGAGCAAGCTCGCTCGCCACGAGGCCTGCGTACGACACCCCCCGCTCCTTGACTGCATGCCCTCTCTGTGGCGAGGGAGCTTGCTCCCGCTGGGTTGCGTAGCGACCCTGAGCAGACCATCGCAGTCTTTCAGGTACAACCCGGTGACTGGCCTTGGGGCTGCGGTGCAGCCCAGCGCGAGCAAGCTCGCTCGCCACGAGGCCTGCGTACGACAACCCACTCCTTGACTGCACACCCTCTCCGTGGCGAGGGAGCTTGCTCCCGCTGGGTTGCGCAGCGACCCTGACCGAACCATTGCGGTCATTCAGTCAAAACCCACTGACTGGTTTTGGGGCTGCGGTGCAGCCCAGCGCGAGCAAGCTCGCTCGCCACGAGGCCTGTGTACGACGCCCACGCTCCTTGACTGCACGCCCTCGCCACAGGTTGTGTGTTCAACGCATTCATTGCTTAACGGATCGGTTCACCCCCCGCTCATGTTCATGAATCGCACCAGTTGCACGGTCCCTTCGGGATTGAAGTCGTGGCGCAACGGCTTGTGCCGCAATGCCTGTTGCACGGCGTTGATCAGGGGCTGGTCGTCCAGCGGGTAACGACGCAGCAAGCCGCGCAGGTCCAGGGCATCCTCCTGTCCCAGGCAGAGCAGCAGCCGCCCTTCAACGGTCATTCGCACCCGGTTGCAGCTGCCACAGAAGTTGTGGCTGTTGGGCGAAATGAAACCGATCCGGGTCTCGGGATGCTGCGCCAGGCGCACATAGCGTGCAGGGCCACCGCTGTTTTCGGTGCTGTCGAGCAACGGATGGCGACTGGCGATCAGCGCCCGGACCTCGTCGCTGGAACAGAACGACTCGCCCCGGGCACGGCCGACATCGCCCAAGGGCATTTCCTCGATGAAACTGATATCGATGCGCTGGTCGATGGCGTATTGCACCAGCGCCAGCACTTCATCGAAGTTGCGCCCTTTCATCACCACGCAGTTGAGCTTGATCCGCTCGAACCCCGCCCCCCGCGCCGCTTCGATGCCGCCCAGGACCTGATCGAGATTGCCGTTGCGGGTGATCGCGAGAAACTTCTCTGGGTCCAGGCTATCGAGGCTGATGTTCATCCGCTTGACCCCGGCCTCTACCAGCGGCCGGGCCAGGCGTTGCAGTTGTGAGCCATTGCTGGTCATCACCAGTTCGCGCAAGCCCGGCAAGGCGGCGATGTGACGGCAGAGGTCGACAATGCCGGGGCGAATCAATGGCTCGCCCCCCGTCAGGCGGATCTTGCGCACACCCAGGCCGACGAACAGCGTCGCCAGGCGCTGCAACTCCTCCAGGGTGAGCACCTGCTGGCGCGGCAGAAACGTCATGTTCTTGGCCATGCAGTACACACAGCGAAAATCACAACGGTCCGTCACCGACATCCGCAGGTAGTCGATCTGCCGTCCATATCCATCCTGCATCAGCGTGCTCATCACATTCCCCTTGGCCTCGTGGTTACTGCACCAGCGGTGAGTCGGCGCCCTGTAGATGGATGCCACGAATATCCGCGGCGCCAATCAGGGTTTGCAGGTACTGCACCAGCGCCTTTTGCCAGACACCCTGTTGCAACTGGGTGCGAATCGCCGTCAACACCACTTCATAGGGCAACGCCTTGCCTTCGATCCGCTGGTCGACACTGACCACATGCCAGCCAAACCGGCTTTCCAGCGGCTTGCTGGCCAGCCCCGGCGCCAGGGTGAACAACTGCCGCTCCAGTTCCGGCACAGTCTGGCCTTTGCTGATCTGCCCCAGCGAACCGCCCTGGGCCTTCGACGGGCAGGCCGAGTACTTTTGTGCGAGCTCGGCGAAGCTGCCGGGGAATTCCTCCAGGCGTTGCACCAGGATCTCGGCCTGAACGTGCGCCAGGCTGCGCGCCTCGGCATCGTCCGGGGCACATTCGAGCAGAATGTGCCGCACCGCCAGCAACGGCGCACTGTGAAAGCGCGCGCGGTTGCTGTCGTAGTAACGCTCACAGGTGGCCTCGTCACACTCGGGCACCTGCACCTCGCGCTCGAGCAGCAAGCGCGTGGCGGCCTCCTCTTCGTTTTCGCCGGCGCCCAGTTGCAGCGACAGGCCAAGCTCGGCGATGCGCTGCTGCAACAGTTCGCGGATCACCAGCGCCCTGGCCGCCTGGTACACCGCCTCCTCACGGCTGGGCGCCGGATGATATTGCAGCTCCCGAGCCATCGCTTCCGGGGTGATCGGCACCTGATTGACGCTGATGATCGGCCACTCCTGCTCACTGCTGGCGATCAGTTGTGCGGGGGCTTCGTCAGCCTGCGCGGGTTCTTGGTGTGGCGGTTCAAACATCACCGCCCCACCCTCTACGATATCGGGCATTACCGGTTCCGGGGTGCGGGAAGAACCACACCCGCCGCTGCCGCCTTTACCGCCGCCACATCCACATCCACCTGACATGATTGCCTCCTCAGATTTTCTGCCGAACGATTTGATAGCGCCGTCCCAGGTACCAGACCGGTGCGCTGACGATGTGCACCAGACGGGTGAACGGGAACAGCACGAACAGGGTCAAGCCGAGCAACACGTGCAACTTGTAGATCAGGCCGACCGGCGCCATCGCCGCCGCTGCCTCCACCGGCCGCAGGAGCACGGTGTTCTGCGCCCAGTCGGCGAGCAGCACCATCACCGAGCCGTCCATGTGTTCGGTGGACGCCACAATCGTCAGCAGGCCGAGCACCAACTGCGCCAGCAGCACCAGCAGCACCAGGATGTCCGAGGTGCTGGAGGTGGCGCGCACGCGCGGGTCGCTCAGGCGCCGGTTCACCAGCATCAGCAGGCCGATCAGGCACAACAGGCCGAAAAAGCCCCCGGAGACCATCGCCAGCAATTGCTTGTGCTCGGTGCTGATCACATGGTGATAGACCGACGCCGGGGTCAGCAGGCCGACGAAGTGGCCGGCCAGCACGAACAGCACGCCGACATGGAACAGATTGCTCGCCACGCGCATCCCGCGATTGTTGAGCATCTGGCTGGAGCCAGCCTTCCAGGTGTACTGCGAGAGATCGAAGCGAGCCCAACTGCCCAGCACACAGATCGCCAGCGCGACATAGGGATACACCCCGAACAACAACAGGTTCCACTTAGACATTGCCCACCTCCGCGGCGGGCACGCTGGCCACGCCTTCATGCTGAAAATCGACCCAGTGCAGCGGTACCGCGCTTTCTTCCCGGGCCTTGCCCGGCGCACTCGGCTGCGCGCCACAACGGTCCTGCTGCTCGGCCTGGAGGAAGTCCACCGCCTCTTCTTCCCAGACCTTGTCCAGGGCCTCCAGCGAATCGTCCCTGGATTCGGCGGCGACCTGCGCGCGCAATTGCGCCACCGCCTCCTGCGGCTCGGCACCGGCAATCTGCAACAGCGCCCGGAAGCAGCTGGCATAGGCGCTCTCGCGCTCCTCCAGACGTGCCGCCAACAAGGCCAGCAAGTGCGAAACATCGGCCAGCCCTTCGCGGGCCTCGAGGTCTTCGCGGGTGGACAGGAACTCCAGGTACAGCGGGATATAGTCCGGCAGCTCCTTGACGCCGATGGCAAAACCGGCGGCCTCGTACTGCGCCATCATGTCGACCATCGCCTGACCACGGTCACGGGACTCGCCATGCACATGCTCGAACAACAGCAGCGACAGCGAGCGACCGCGACCGAACAAGGCACCGTAGTGCTCCTGCCCATCCATCAGGTCGTTGCCGCAGATCAGCTCCAGCAACTCGAACAGCGCACCGCGCTGCCGGGGGCTGATTTCCCGGGACTGGATGATTGCCTGCTCCAGTTCGTCCCGAGCCGCTATCAGGGTGTCGGTCGGGTAATCGAGCAACAGTGAAATCACTTTGAGAATGCGCATGCTCAGTCCTCCCACAACTGCACGGTTTTCAGGATGTCGCGGCGGTTGGCCTTCTTCGCCCCGAACATATTGGTGTCGGAGCTGCCGCTGCAGCCGCTGCCAAAACTGAAGCCGCAGCCGGAACGCTCGGCGAACGCGTCGCTCATGGCCTCCTCACGGTGAGCGCTGGGCACCACGAAACGGTCTTCATAGTTGGCGATCGCCAGGTAGCGGTACATCTCCTCGACCTGGCTCACGCTCAGTCCGACATCCTTGAGCACTTGCAGGTCCTGGACCCCGTCCACCTGTTCGGAGCGCTTGTAGGCGCGCATCGCCAGCAGGCGCTTGAGGGCACGCTTGACCGGTTTCTCGTCGCCGGCGGTCAGCAGGTTGGCCAGGTAACGCAGGGGAATGCGCAGGCTATCGACATCCGGGATGACCCCGTTCATGCCCACGGTGCCGGCGGCGGCCGCGTTCTGGATCGGCGACAGCGGCGGTACGTACCAGACCATCGGCAGGGTGCGGTATTCCGGGTGCAACGGCAGCGCGAGCTTCCAGTCCACGGCCATTTTGTAGACCGGCGAGCGTTGCGCCGAGTCGATCACCGACTGCGGTACACCGTCTTCCAGCGCCTGGCGAATCACCGCCGGATCGTTGGGGTCGAGGAAGATCTCAAGCTGCTTCTCGTACAGGTCTTGCTCATTGGCAGTGCTCGCCACTTCGCTGATGCGGTCGGCGTCATACAGCAGCACACCGAGGTAGCGAATGCGCCCGACACAGGTTTCGGCGCACACCGTCGGCATCCCGGCTTCGATACGCGGGTAGCAGAAAATGCACTTCTCGGACTTGCCGCTTTTCCAGTTGAAATAGATTTTCTTGTACGGGCAGCCACTGATGCACATCCGCCAGCCGCGGCACTTCTCCTGGTCGATCAGGACAATCCCGTCTTCCTCACGCTTGTAGATCGCCCCGCTCGGGCAGGACGCCGCGCACGCCGGGTTCAGGCAGTGCTCGCACAGGCGCGGCAAATACATCATGAAAGTGTTTTCGTACTCGCCGTAAATGTCCGCCTGGATCTTGTCGAAGTTCTTGTCCTTGCGCCGCTTGGCAAACTCGGTGCCGAGGATTTCCTCCCAGTTCGGACCCCATTCGATTTTCTCCATGCGCTTGCCGGAGACCAGCGAACGCGGGCGCGCAGTGGGCTGGTGCTCGCCCAGCGGCGCGGTGTGCAGGTGCTGATAATCGAAGTCAAAGGGTTCGTAGTAGTCGTCGAGGCTCGGCAGGTCCGGGTTGGCGAAAATGTTCGCCAACACCCGGAACTTGCCGCCGATGCGCGGGTTGATCGAACCGTTGGCGTGGCGAACCCAGCCGCCCTTCCACTTGTCCTGGTTTTCCCACTCTTTCGGGTAACCGATCCCGGGTTTGCTTTCGACGTTGTTGAACCAGGCGTATTCCATGCCTTCACGGCTGGTCCAGACGTTTTTGCAGGTGATCGAACAGGTGTGGCACCCGATGCACTTGTCCAGGTTCAGCACCATGCCGATTTGTGAACGAATCTTCATGACAACTCCTCAATCCATCTCGGTCGGCAGGGGGCGCGGCAGGTCATCGCCAGTCGAACCATCGAGCCAATCGACCTTGGCCATCTTGCGCACCACGACGAACTCGTCGCGGTTGCAACCGACCGTGCCGTAATAGTTGAAACCGTAGGCTTGCTGGGCATAGCCGCCGATCATGTGGGTCGGCTTGAGCACCACCCGGGTGACCGAGTTGTGATGGCCGCCACGGGTCTTGGTGGTTTCGGCACCTGGCACGTTCACGATCCGTTCCTGGGCGTGGTACATCATCACCATGCCTTCCTTGACCCGCTGGCTGACCACCGCCCGCGCCGTCAGGGCACCGTTGACGTTGAAGCATTCGATCCAGTCGTTGTCCTCGATACCGGCACGCTTGGCGTCGATTTCCGAGAGCCAGACAATCGGTCCGCCACGGCTCAGCGTGAGCATCAGCAGGTTGTCGCTGTAGGTACTGTGGATGCCCCATTTCTGGTGCGGAGTGATCCAGTTCAGGACGATTTCGGTTTCGCCGTTGCTGCGCTTGCCCTTCACCCCTTCGATGGTCCGGGTGTTGACCGGCGGCCGGTAACTCATCAACTGCTCACCAAAGGCCTGCATCCACGGGTGATCCTGGTAGAACTGCTGGCGACCGGTGATGGTGCGCCATGGAATCGCTTCATGAACGTTGGTGTAGCCGGCGTTATAGCTGACGTGATCGTCTTCCAGGCCTGACCAGGTCGGGCTGGAAATGATCTTGCGCGGCTGCGCCTGGATATCGCGGAAACGAATCGCCTCATGGGCCTTGGACAGGGCCAGGTGGCTGTGGTCGATACCGGTGAACTCCGACAGCGCGGCCCAGGCCTTGACGGCAACATGGCCGTTGGTTTCCGGGGCCAGGGACAGAATCACCTCGGCGGCATCAATGGCCGTGTCGATCTTCGGCCGCCCCTGGCTGATCCCCGCCTCGCCTTCGCGGTAATTGAGCTCACCAAGGAATTTCACTTCCTCCTCGGTGTTCCAGTTGATGCCCTTGCCGCCGTTGCCATGCTTCTCCAGCAAAGGCCCCAGGGAGGTGAACTGCTTGTAGATGTTCGGGTAGTCGCGCTCCACCACCTGCAGGTTCGGTGCGTTCTTGCCCGGTTGCGGCGCTACGCCGGCGCTTTTCCAGTCGGTGCCGCCAAAGGGCTGGGCCAGTTCGCCGACGCTGTCATGCATCAACGGCACGGTGACCAGATCCTGCTCAACGCCCAGGTGACCGACCGCCATGCTGGAAAACGCCTTGGCGATGCCCTTGTAGATTTCCCAGTCGGAACGCGATTCCCAGGCCGGGTCGATGGCTGCCGACAACGGGTGGATGAAAGGGTGCATGTCCGAGGTGTTCATGTCGTCTTTTTCGTACCACGTGGCCGTCGGCAACACGATGTCGGAATAGACGCAGGTCGAGGACATGCGGAAATCCAGGGTGGTGACCAGGTCGAGCTTGCCGATGGCGCCCTCGTCCACCCATTCGGCTTCGGTCGGTTTACAGTCGCCAACCTTGCCGATGTCTTCGTTCATCACCCCGTTCTTGGTGCCCAGCAAGTACTTGAGCATGTACTCATGGCCCTTGCCCGAAGACCCCAGCAGGTTGGAGCGCCAGATGAACATGTTGCGCGGGAAGTTGACCGGGCTGTCGGGCTGTTCGCAGGAAAAACGCAACGAACCTTCGTGCAACGACTTGACCACGTAGTCTTTGGGCGCCATGCCGGCCGCAGCAGCGTCACGGCAAATATGCAGCGGGTTGGTGTTCAACTGTGGCGCGCTCGGCAACCAGCCCGCGCGTTCGGCGCGGATGTTGTAGTCCAGCGCATGCTCGGGAAACTGGCTCTTGTCCGCCAGCGGCGAGAGCACGTCGTGCATGCTCATCTTCTCGTGGCGCCACTGGGAACTGTGGGCATAGAAGAAGCTGGTGCCGTTCATCTGCCGTGGCGGACGGCTCCAGTCCAGGCCGAATGCCAGGGGCAGCCAGCCGCATTGCGGACGGAGTTTTTCCTGGCCCACGTAGTGCGCCCAGCCACCACCGGTCTGGCCGACGCAACCGCAGAGCATGAGCATGTTGATCAGCCCGCGGTAGTTCATGTCCATGTGGTACCAGTGGTTCATCGCCGCGCCGACGATAATCATCGAACGGCCACGGGTCTTGTCGGCGTTGTCGGCAAACTCACGGGCGATCTGGATCGCCTTCTCGCGGCTGACGCCGGTGATCTGCTCCTGCCAGGCCGGGGTGCCGGGCACAGTGGCGTCGTTGTAGTCCTTGGCCACGTTGGCACCGCCCAGGCCGCGATCGATGGCCAGGTTGGCCGCCGACAGGTCGAACACGGTGGCGACCTTGGCCTGGCTGCCATCGGCCAGGGTCAGGCTGCGCACCGGCACACGGCGATACTGCACGGCGTCGCCGGCGACGTGCTGGAAGTACTCCTGGGATTCACCGGCGAAATACGGAAACGCCACTTCCGTGACTTCGCCGCCGATCAGGCTCAGGGTCAGGTCGATCTCGCGGCCCTCGCCGCCTTCTCGAGCCTGGATGTTCCACTTGCCCTGCTCGCCCCAGCGATAACCGATCGAGCCGAGCGGCGAGACCAGTTCGCCGCTCGCGTCGAGGGCGATGGTTTTCCATTCCGGGTTATTTTCCTGGCCGAGGTTGTCGGTCAGGTCCGAGGCCCGCAGGAAGCGATCCGGTTGATAACCGGCGCCAGGTGCCACGCCGAGCATCGGCTTGAGCAGCACCAGCACCGGCAGGTCGGTGAAGCGTTTGGCGTAGTCGGTGAAATAGGCGCTCGGTTTGTCCAGGTGGAACTCTTTGAAGATCACATGGTTGAACGCCTGGGCCAGCGCCGCGTCGGTGCCCTGCTTGGGGTTGAGCCACAGGTCGGTGAGCTTGGCCACTTCCGAGTAGTCGGGGGTGATGGCCACGGTCTTGGTGCCCTTGTAGCGGACTTCGGTGAAGAAGTGCGCGTCGGGGGTACGGGTCTGCGGAACGTTGGAGCCCCAGGCAATGATGTAGTTGGAGTTGTACCAGTCGGCCGATTCCGGCACGTCGGTCTGCTCGCCCCAGACCATCGGCGAGGCCGGCGGCAAGTCGCAGTACCAGTCGTAGAAGCTCAGGCAGGCGCCGCCGATCAGCGACAGGTAACGGGCCCCCGCGGCATAGCTGACCATCGACATGGCCGGAATCGGCGAGAAGCCCACCACCCGGTCAGGCCCGTATTGCTTGACGGTGTAGACGTTGGCCGCGGCAATGATCTCGTTGACTTCCTCCCAGTTGGAACGGATGAAGCCGCCCATGCCGCGCTTGCTCTTGTAGGAGTCGGCCTTGGCCTTGTTCTCGACAATGCTGGCCCAAGCTTCCACCGGCGCCAGGGTCTGGCGCGCCTCGCGCCATAACTTGAGCAGTGGCTTGCGGATTTTCGGGTACTTGAGCCGGTTGGCACTGTAGATGTACCAGCTGTAACTGGCCCCCCGTGGACAGCCGCGCGGCTCATGGTTGGGCAGGTCGTTGCGGGTGCGCGGGTAATCGGTCTGCTGGGTTTCCCAGGTGATCAGGCCGTTCTTCACGTAGATCTTCCACGAGCAGGAACCGGTGCAGTTCACCCCGTGGGTGGAGCGCACGATCTTGTCGTACTGCCAGCGCGAGCGGTAGACATTCTCCCAGTCGCGGGACTCCTTGCGGGTCTCCCCGTGGCCATCGGAGAACTCGCCTTGCTTGCGATTGAAATACCGCAGTTGATCCAGCAAATGACTCATGGTGCTTTCCTCTCAGGCTTGCTGCGGGGTTCTATGCCCCGCCCATGCAAGGTTTGGATTCGGTTCATGTCAGCAGGGCGTCGCCGCACCTTTACGGGCGTACCACCACCAGGTCACCACAATGCAACTCAGGTAGAAGCCGACGAACATGTAGAAGGCCATCTCCGGGCCACCGGTCTGGGCCATCGACGTGCCAAAGGATTTGGGAATGAAGAACGCACCGAAGGCGCCCATGGCCGAGCTGAACCCCAGGACGGCGGCCGACTCCTTGCCTGCATTTTTCAAGGCTTGCTCGCGGATCGCTGGCGCCTTGCCGGCCGCGGCTTTCTCATGCAGGGTGCGGAAGATCACCGGGATCATGCGGAACGTGGAGCCGTTGCCCACGCCGGTGGTGATGAACAGCAGCATGAACATGCCGAGGAACCCGTAGAAGTTGCCGCCCGTGCCGTTCTGCGGCAGGAAATGAAGGACCCCGAACACCATCACGATCATCAGCACGAAGTTCCACAACGTGACCCTCGCACCGCCGAGCCGGTCCGCCAGCCAGCCGCCCAATGGCCGCACCAGGGCGCCTACCAGCGGGCCGAGGAAGGCAAATTTCAGGGCGACGACCTCGGGAAAGGCGGTCTTGATCAGTAGCGGAAAGGCCGCGGAAAAACCGATGAACGAACCGAAGGTGGCCAGGTACAACCAGCACATCAGCCAGTTGTGCTTGCGCTTGAAGATCACCGCCTGCTCGCTGAACGAGGCCCTGGCGCTGGACAGGTCATTCATGCAGAACCAGGCCAGCACGGTCACGACAACGATGAAGGGCACCCAGATGAACCCGGCGTTCTGCAACCACAGCTGGCTGCCGTCTTCGAGTGTCTGCGGTTGGCCGCCGAGGAAGCCGAACACGCCGAAGGTGATCACCAGCGGCACACAGAACTGCATGACCGAGACCCCCAGGTTACCCAGGCCGGCGTTCAGGCCCAGGGCCGTGCCTTGCTGGGACTTGGGGTAGAAAAAGCTGATGTTGGACATGCTCGAGGCGAAGTTGCCGCCGCCGAAACCACACAGCAGGGCAATCCACACAAACACGCTGTAGGACGTGCTCGGGTCCTGCACGGCGAAGCCCATCCACAACGCTGGCAGCAGCAACGAAGCGGTGCTCAGGGCGGTCCAGCGGCGGCCGCCGAAGATCGGCACCATGAACGAATAGAACACCCGCAGGGTCGCACCGGACAGCCCCGGCAACGCCGCCAGCCAGAACAGCTGGTCAGTAGTGAAACTGAAGCCGATGGCGTTCAGGCGCACGATCACCGTGCTCCAGACCATCCACACGGCAAACGCCAGCAGCAGCGCAGGGATGGAAATCCACAGGTTGCGCGTCGCCGTCTGTTTACCGCTACGCCCCCAGAACTCGGGGTCTTCCGGGCGCCAGTCATGAATGACCGGCCCCTTGTCAGGCTTTTGCAGAACGGACATGGTTGTCTCCTTGGGCAATGCTGGAAATCCGGGGCGCGGCCGCCAGTGCTGGCTTGCCGAGCAGTGGGCGTTGGCGTATTTCGCTGAGGTACATCCAGGCCAGGGAGACCCAGACCACGCCGTACAACAACATGAAGCAGGAGGAGCGCACGCCGGTCAGGTCCACCAGCGCACCGAACAGAATCGGCAGGACAAAGCCGCCCAGGCCACCGGCCAGGCCGACGATGCCGGACACCGCGCCCATGTTTTTCGGGTAGTCGTTGGCGATGTATTTGAAAACCGAGGCCTTGCCGAACGCGAAGGCGATGCCCATGACGAACAGCAGCACGGTGAACAGCGCAGGGTTGAGGCCGATGTGGAAATCCAGCGGGCCGTTGACGGTTTGCACTTGCAACTGGGTCTGCGGATAGGACAGCAGGAACAGGCAGATCCAGCTCACCCACAGTACCCACCAGGTCACGCTCTGCGCGCCCCAGCGATCCGACATCCAGCCACCGACCGCACGCAGCACCCCGCCCGGCAAGGAAAAGCAGGCGGCCAGCAGCGCGGCGCTTTGCAGGCTGAAACCGTATTCCTGCACGTAGTACCGGGTCATCCACAACGCCAGGGCCACGTAGCCACCGAAAACGATCGAGTAGTACTGGCAATAGCGCCACACCGCCGGGTCTTTCAGCGCGCCCAGTTGCTCACGCAAACTGGCGCCCGAGGCACTGCGATGCTGTTTGTTGTCGGCACTGAGAAACCAGAACAGTAGCGCGGTGATGAACAGAATCGCGCTGAAGACCTTTGGCACCAGCTGCCAACTGCCGGCGGCAATCAACGCCGGAGCGAGAAACTTGGTCACCGCGGCCCCGGCGTTACCCGCACCGAAGATGCCCATGGCAAAGCCCTGGTTGTCCTGGTCGAACCACTTGGCAACGTAGGCGATGCCGACCGAAAACGAACCCCCGGCCAGGCCGACGAACAGGCCCAGGACCAAAAACTGCCAGTAGGCCGTGGCATGGCTGATCAGGTACAGCGGCAACACGCAGGACAGCATCAGCAGGAAAAACACGCTGCGTCCGCCAAAGCGGTCGGTCAAAAGCCCCAGCGGCAAGCGTGCCAGCGAGCCGGTCAGGACCGGGGTGGCGGCCAGCAGGCCGAACTGGGTTTCGTTGAGCTGGAGCAACTCCTTGATCGGTACACCGAGCACGGCAAACATCATCCACACCATGAAGCACACGGTGAAGGCCAGCGTACTCATGCCCAGCACCAGGCCCTGTCGTACACGCGGTTGGGTCATCTCGCTCTCCAGTCAATTAGCCATGGCGGCAGACTAGAGAGGCCAACCCCGCAAAAACTTGATCAGGATCAACGAAGCACCGGGGCCCGCAGGCCTATGCTTGTGCTGCCTACCTCCAAGGAGGTAGTCCGAAAAAACCTGTAAACCCTTTGTTTATCAGCATCTTGCCGTTTCGCCTCAAGGCCATTGCTGACATCGAGCGGTCGACAACTCTTTAGAGGTAGTGCGCCAGGGATCGGCGGCAACACCATCGCCCGTCACCCCCTGGAGTTCTGCATGGCCGGTTTTCCTGTGTTTGCCCAAGGCCCGCGCCCATGATCCGCTGGTTGCGCAGCTCCCTGCCCGCGCGCGCCGGGCTGGCGGTGATCCTGATTGCCGTGCTCGCCCTCGCCAGCTCCCTGAGCGCCGGCCTGATCGCCTGGTTCAGCCAGGGCGACGCGGCGGCCATCAACACCGCAGGCTCGGTGCGCATGGAGACCTATCACCTGAGCTGGAAGCTGGCCTCGGGGGCCAACGCCGAAGAACTCACCCGGATTGCCCAGAGCCTGCAACAGCGCCTCGACAGCCCGTCACTCAAGGCCGTGCTGGAAGACGGTGCCAATCCTGACCTGCAACGCAGCTACCAACAGATCCAGCAAGACTGGAACGAGGCACTGCATCCGGCCCTGATCCGTGGTGACGGGGCAACGTTTCAGGCCGGCGCCCTGCCCTTCGTTGAGCAGCTGAACCGCTTCGTCAGCCTGTTGCAGCGCCAGAGCGAGCACAAGCAAACCTGGCAGCAGGTGATCCAGGGCGTCGCCCTGTTCACCACCATGATCATCCTGCTGATTGGCCTGTACGAACTGCAGTACAGCGTGGTCACTCCGCTGGAGGAGTTGGTGGAGGCAACCCAGCGCTTTCGCCGGGGCGACTTCAAGGCCCGGGTCAACTACCGGTCCCCGGATGAGCTGGGACAGTTGGCCATGAGCTTCAACGCCATGGCCGAAACCATCGAAGAGTCGCACCGCACCCTGGAGACCCAGGTCCTGCAAAAGACCCTGAACCTGCAACAGGCCAATGCCGCCCTGGAGCTGCTGTATCAAAGCAGCCGCAGCCTGGCGACACGCCTGGCCAACGCCGAGGGCCTGGATGAACTGATCCGGCGCTTCCAGAAGCGCCTGCCCGGGCTGCGCCTGTCGCTGTGCCTGCAAGGCCAGTTGCAGGCCCCTGCCCAGCAATTGCTCGCCCTGCATGGCGCGCGCAACCGCGAGGTCTGCGCCAGCAGCAATTGCGCCACCTGCCAGAAGCACCAGCAGCCCCACCCGATCACCCTCAGCATCAGCAACCAGGGCAGCGAACTGGGCGAGCTCAAGGCCCACTTCATCGATGGACACGCACCACAAGCCTGGGAAACCCAACTGATCCAGGCCCTGGCCAACCTGATCGGCACCTCGCTCTCGCTCAAGCGGCAACGGGAACAGGATCATCGCCTGTTGTTGCTCGAAGAGCGCACCATCATCGCCCGCGAGCTGCACGACTCGCTGGCACAGGCGCTGTCGTACATGAAGCTGCAAGTCAGCCGCATGCAAACCCTGATGCGCCGGGGCGAACCGGTCGAGACCCTGGAAACCGTCACCGCCGAACTGCGCGAAGGGCTGAACAATGCGTACCGCCAGTTACGCGAACTGCTGACCACCTTTCGCCTGCAGATTCACGACGCCGGCCTGGTCCCGGAACTCAAGGACACGGCCCAGGAGTTTTCCCGCCGGGGAGAGTTCCAGGTGCACCTGCATGTCGACAGCCTGGCCTTCGAACTGTCGGCCAGCGAGCAGATCCACATCCTGCAGATCACCCGCGAGGCGCTCTCCAATTGCCTGCGCCATGCCCACGCGCACAATGCCTGGTTGCAACTGCGCCAGGACGGCGAGCATGTGCGACTGTCGATCGAGGACGATGGTCGGGGCTTCAGCGGTAGCTACGACCTGCGCGAGCACCACGGCCTGAACATCATGAACGAACGTGCCCGCAGCTTGCGTGGCCAGTTGCAGATAGTGTCCCGGGAGCCCCAGGGCACCCTCGTCCAGATGGAATTCCGACCGGAGTTTCTCGGACAACCCACAGAAGGTAGCGTCACATGAACCCGTCCCCGCAATACCGAATCCTGCTGGTAGACGACCATCCGATGATGCGTCGCGGCATCCGTCAGATGCTCGAACTTGAAGATGATTTCCAGATCGTCGGCGAAGCCGGCCACGGCGAGGAAGCCCTGGCCATGATCGAGCCCCTGCAACCTGACCTGGTGCTGCTCGACAACAACATGCCGCAAATGAATGGCATCGAAACCCTGCGGCGCTTGCGGGCCATGAACTGCAACGCCAAGGTGCTGCTGTTCACGGTGTCCGATGCCGAAGACGACATTCGCGACGCGTTGCGCCTGGATGCCGATGGCTATCTGCTCAAGGACATGGAGCCCGAGCTGCTGATTCAGTACATCCGCGATGCCTTGAACGGCGCCTTGGTGATCAGCCCGGGCCTGACCCGGGTCATGGCCCAGGCGCTGCGCTCGCCTCCACGCCAGGCCGAGGTCGAGCTGACGGAGCGCGAGCGCCAGGTACTCAAGACCATTGCCAGCGGCTTCAGCAACAAGGTGATCGGCCACAAGCTGGGCATCACCGAAGGCACGGTCAAGGTCCATGTGAAGAACCTGCTGCACAAACTGGGGCTGCGCTCGCGCGTCGAGGCGGCCGTGTGGGCCATGGAGCATCTGCGCAACGCCGGCTGAGGGCCATGCCCCTTTGGAGGTAGGCCGGCAGAGGCATAGGCCATGACGGCCGCGCGTTCTACCATGGCCGGTAGCGGAGGTACGCCATGCTGACCCACCCATCCACCGTTTCAGTCTTGCGTCGTCATCACCTGTTCAAGCAACTGCCGGACAAGGTCTTCGAGGAGGTCTGTGGCCTGGCCACGCTCAAGCGCCTGAGTTGTCACAGCACGCTCATGCACCAAGGGGACCCGGCCAAGCGTTTTTTCCTGCTGGTCAGCGGTCAGGTCAAGCTGTACCGGATCACCGGCGACGGCCAGGAAAACCTGGTGGAAATCGTCCAGCCCGGACAGACTTTTGCCGAGGCCCTGCTGTTCAGCCAGACCCGCTATTACCCGGTGAGCGCCACGGCGCTGAAGGACAGCGTGCTGGTGAGCATCGAGGGCAACCATTACCGCAATGCCCTGGAAGACCAGCCGAAAGTCTGCCTGGCGATCCTGGCGAGCATGAGCATTCACCTGCATCAGCGCCTCAAGGACATCGACACCTTGACCCTGAGCAACGCCAGCCGGCGAGTGATCAATTTTCTGTTGCAGGAGCACGACCCGGACAACGGCCAAGTCGTGTTGCAAGTGTCCAAACGCCTGGTGGCCTCGAAGCTGGGCATCCAGCCGGAAACCTTCTCGCGGATATTGCATCGCCTGGTGGAGAGCGGCCTGATCGCCATGGAGCGGCGCACCATCCGCATCCTTGCACAGGACCTGCTGGCCACCCACCACCTCTGACGCGCGCGGGCCGACTTGACCATCATCAAGGCGCCCGGCGCACAGCCTTGCACACTGGCAGGGTCCATCAGCGGAGAGCCTTCATGCCCCCATCCACCCTGCCTCTGGTTTACGCCTGCTCAGGCTGTTCCAACGTTGCCCAACTGGCCAACACCCTGGCTGTACGCCTGGATCGCCAAGGGCTTGCCGAAATGTCCTGCATCGCCGGAGTCGGCGGGCATGTCAGCGCCCTGGTCAACAAGGCACGTTCCGCACACCGGATCCTGGCGCTGGACGGCTGCCCCCTGCAATGCGTCGAGAACTGCTTGAAGCAACATGGCCTGCACGCCGATGTGCACCTGATTCTCAGCCATTACGGGCTGCGCAAGCGCTATGGAGAGGATTGCACGGGGGTGGAGTGTGATGAGTTGTTTGAAGAGATCAAAGGGTTGATTGCCAGTGATGCCCGGCAGTATTGAAGCCCACAGATTGGAGCCTGCTAAAACGGCCTGCCGGGAAAAACAAATCCAATGGAGGCAACTGCCTTTATCACACAGCCCGCTCTCGCCAAGGAGCCGGGATGCCGAACACTAGCCCCGTGGCTTGCTCGCGCTGGGCTGCATAGCAGCCCCAAAACCGGTAACCGAGATCTTTCTGGTAAACCACAATCACCTGGTCAGGGCCGCTGCGCAGCCCAGCGGGAGCAAGCTCCCTCGCCACGAAGGCCGCGCTCACGCTGGCGTGGAAGGTGTACTTCGCAGCGAGGCTGTCGACGGTCATCGCAAAACCCTGGATGCCGAACACAGCCCTGTGGCGAGCGAGCTTGCTCGCGCTGG
>NZ_JBYTBK010000012.1:0-121994 GCF_058789115.1 Pseudomonas sp. FW300-N1A1
GTGTAAGCGCTGTGAGGCGTTGAGCTAACCAATACTAATTGCCCGTGAGGCTTGACCATATAACACCCAAGCAATTTGCTGACTCGAAAGAGCACCAGATTGCGGTGTGTGAAGACGAAACGAACCGAAAGTTCGAGATACTCACAAAACACCGAAGCTATCACATACCCAATTTGCTGAAGCGCGGCCAACGGGCCACGACTCAGTACCCGAATTTCTTGACGACCATAGAGCATTGGAACCACCTGATCCCATCCCGAACTCAGCAGTGAAACGATGCATCGCCGATGGTAGTGTGGGGTTTCCCCATGTGAGAGTAGGTCATCGTCAAGATTAAATTCCGAAACCCCTATCTGCATCTGCAGGTGGGGGTTTTGTTTTTGTGCGCGAAAAAGTTGGCGATTACGGTTTCTATGCAACGGCCCGGGGCATGGCTATCATGCGGGCCTCATTGTGAGGCGATACGTGCATGCTGACGTTGTTAAAACTCTTGAAGGATGGTCGTTTCCACTCGGGGCAGGCGCTTGGCGCCGCTCTGGGTATCAGCCGCAGTGCTGTCTGGAAGCAACTCCAGCACCTGGAAGCAGAGTTGGGTCTGTCTATTCATAAGGTCCGGGGACGTGGTTATCAGCTGAGCGCGCCGCTGACACTCCTCGATGGCCTGGAAATTACCAGGTCTTCTGCGCGGGGCAATTGGCCGGCGCTGGTATTTGATTCGATCGACTCGACCAATGCAGAGGCGCTGCGTTCCATAGAGCGCGGCGTGCCAGCCCCGTTTCTCGTGCTGGCAGAGCGCCAAACGGCAGGTCGGGGTCGGCGAGGTCGCAAGTGGGTGAGCCCTTTCGCGGAAAATATCTACTACAGCCTCGTCTTGCGCATAGAAGGCGGAATGCGACAGCTGGAGGGGTTGAGCCTGGTCGTCGGCCTCGCGGTGATGCAGACGCTGCGCGATCTGGGTATCACTGCCGCCGGGCTGAAGTGGCCTAACGATGTGCTGGTCGGCGAGAAAAAGATTGCCGGTATATTGTTGGAGTTGGTCGGGGATCCGGCTGATGTCTGCCACGTGGTCCTGGGCGTCGGTATCAATGTAAATATGCAGGAGGCTGATGAGGTTGATCAGCAGTGGACCTCTATGCGACTCGAGGCGGGTAGGGCATTTGATCGCAACCTGTTGGTGGCACGTTTGAACGATGTGCTGCAGGGCTATCTGGCTCGTCATCAGTTGTCAGGTTTCTCGGTGCTTCAAGAAGACTGGGAGCGGGGGCACTTATGGCAGGGGCGCTCTGTTTCATTGATTGCGGGTGTGAACCGGATTGACGGTGTTGTCATGGGGATCGATGGGCAGGGTGCGTTGCGCTTGAAAGTGGGTGATGCCGAAAAGGTTTTCAGTGGTGGCGAGCTAAGTCTGAGGCTGCGCGATGATTCTTGAGCTCGACTGTGGTAACAGCTTTATCAAGTGGCGAGTGTTGCATGCAGATGCCGCGAAATTGGTTGCCGAGGGCGTTGTGGACTCGGATCTCGCGTTGCTGGAGAGTCTGCGTGGCTGTGTCGGGTTGAATCTCAAGCACTGCCGCTTGGTCAGTGTGAGAACCAATGACGAGACGACTGCGCTGGTGTCCATGCTGGTCGATGCGTTTGCTGTTTCGGTGTTGTGCGCAGCACCCGCTCGTGAAATGTCTGGCGTGCACAATGGCTATGACGATTTTCAGCGGTTGGGGCTTGATCGCTGGCTGGCAATGCTCGGGGCTTATCACCTGGCCTCGGGAGCATGCCTGGTTCTCGATTTCGGTACGGCACTCACTGCGGACTTTGTTGCGGCGGATGGCAAGCACCTGGGCGGCTTTATCTGTCCAGGAATGCCCTTGATGCGCCACCAGTTGCGTACCCACACGCGGCGCATTCGCTATGACGATGTCGCGGCATCCCGAGCCCTGGAAAGCTTTGAGCCGGGACGAAATACGGTAGAGGCTGTAGAGCGTGGATGTTCATTGATGCTAAGAGGGTTTGTCCTGACTCAGCTTGAGCTGGCGCGCGAGTATTGGGGGGAGGATTTCTCGGTGTTTCTCACCGGTGGCGATGCGAGCCTCGTTTCGGGCGTAGTGCCGCGGGCGAGGGTGGTGCCGGATCTTGTCTTTGTGGGTTTGGCCATGGCGTGTCCATTGTCCTGAGGTCTATATGCGTTGGTTGTTTCTGCTTCTGCTCGTACTCAACGTGTTCTATTACGTCTGGCATCAACAGGAAGCCCCTTTGCGTGCCAAGGATGTGACTCCATTGAGCTTGTATCGGGGTTCACAGCAGGACATCCGGCTGTTGAGCGAAAAGCCTGAAGCCGCTGCGGCGCGGGACAAGGGACGCTCGGCTTCGATTGATGACAACTGTCTTTATCTCGGGGGCTTTGCTCGTCAGGAAACGGCAAGCGCATTCGAAGTGCGTTTGGCCTCGCTTGGTGTGAAGGTTCAGCAGCTATCGACTTCGCTTGCCGATTCCGCGGGTTACTGGATGCGGGTGACCCCGGAAAGCCGGCGTTTGGCCGACGATTCCGTGCTGCAGAACCTTGCTAATGAATTCAATGAGTTAAAACATAAAATAATGCGGTGCGAGGGGGTTGCAACTGCTCAATAGGTTGCATAGAATGGCGCCCGCTCCACAGTGAACGCCTTCAACGGCAACCACCGCGGAGCGATGTCAATGCAGCTAACCTCAGGTTTTTAATGAGAAAATGCTTGACAGAAGGCTGGCATGATGTAGAATGCCGGCTCGCTTAGGAGGGGTTCCCGAGCGGCCAAAGGGATCAGACTGTAAATCTGACGTCTACGACTTCGAAGGTTCGAATCCTTCCCCCTCCACCAGATTTTAGCGTGAGCTGCAAGCTTACGCGGGTATAGTTTAGTGGTAGAACCTCAGCCTTCCAAGCTGATGATGCGGGTTCGATTCCCGCTACCCGCTCCAAGTTTGCAGGTTGTGCAAAGTGTTTCGCTCTTGTAGCTCAGTTGGTAGAGCACACCCTTGGTAAGGGTGAGGTCAGCGGTTCAAATCCGCTCAAGAGCTCCATATAACAAGGCAGATATGAAAATATCTGCCTTTGTTTTAATGGCTAGTGTGACTTGCTTAATTCTTCTCCTAGGGGTGATTTCGATGGCTAAGGAAAAGTTCGAACGTAATAAGCCGCACGTCAACGTAGGTACCATTGGTCACGTCGACCACGGTAAGACTACTCTGACTGCTGCTCTGACTCGCGTCTGCTCCGAGGTTTTCGGTTCGGCTAAGGTTGACTTCGACAAGATCGATAGCGCCCCAGAAGAAAAAGCACGTGGCATCACCATCAACACCGCTCACGTTGAATACGATTCGGCCGTGCGTCACTACGCGCACGTTGACTGCCCAGGTCACGCCGACTACGTAAAAAACATGATCACCGGTGCTGCCCAGATGGATGGCGCTATCCTGGTTTGCTCGGCCGCTGATGGTCCGATGCCGCAAACTCGTGAGCACATCCTGCTGTCCCGTCAGGTAGGCGTTCCGTACATCGTTGTCTTCCTGAACAAGGCTGACATGGTAGACGACGCTGAGCTGCTGGAGCTGGTTGAGATGGAAGTGCGCGATCTGCTGAGCACTTACGACTTCCCAGGTGATGACACTCCGATCATCATTGGTTCGGCTCTGATGGCTCTGAATGGTCAAGACGACAACGAGATGGGCACAACTGCCGTCAAGAAGTTGGTTGAGACGCTGGATAGCTATATTCCACAGCCTGAGCGTGCTATCGACAAGCCGTTCCTGATGCCGATTGAAGACGTATTTTCGATCTCTGGTCGTGGTACGGTTGTGACTGGTCGTGTTGAGCGTGGCATCGTCCGCATTCAGGAAGAAGTTGAGATTGTTGGTCTTCGTGACACGGTCAAAACTACCTGTACTGGTGTTGAGATGTTCCGTAAGTTGCTTGATGAAGGTCGTGCTGGTGAAAACTGCGGCGTTCTGCTGCGTGGCACCAAGCGTGACGACGTTGAGCGTGGTCAGGTTCTGGTCAAGCCAGGTACCGTTAAGCCACACACCAAGTTCACCGCAGAAGTTTACGTTCTGAGCAAGGAAGAAGGCGGTCGTCATACTCCGTTCTTCAAAGGCTACCGTCCACAGTTCTACTTCCGTACTACTGACGTGACTGGTAACTGCGAGCTGCCAGAAGGCGTTGAGATGGTAATGCCAGGTGATAACGTTCAAATGACCGTTACCCTGATCAAAACCATCGCGATGGAAGATGGTCTGCGTTTCGCTATCCGTGAAGGCGGTCGTACCGTCGGCGCTGGCGTCGTGGCAAAAGTCATCGAGTAAGTTGTTGTAATGTCTTTTTCGGGCCGGCATAATGGTCGGCCTGATTTTGTTTTAGGTCAGTAGCTCAATTGGCAGAGCGACGGTCTCCAAAACCGTAGGTTGGGGGTTCGATTCCCTCCTGACCTGCCAGATTCACTCAGTGTGTCTGGCTTTCTTTTCACAGGATCTTCATAGATGACTCCTAAAGCTGAAGCTCAAGGCTCTCGCTTCGATCTGCTTAAGTGGCTAGTGGTAGCTGCTTTGGTGGTTGTTGGCGTTGTTGGCAATCAGTATTACTCTGCTTCGCCGATCCTGTACCGTGTACTCGCTTTGCTTGCCATTGCTGCTGTAGCTGCCTTTGTAGGCCTGCAGACGGCGAAGGGCAAGTCTTTCTTTGTACTGGTTAAGGAAGCTCGCACCGAGATTCGTAAAGTCGTTTGGCCAACTCGCCAAGAAACCACGCAGACCACCCTGATTGTGGTGGCTGTTGTTCTGGTTATGGCGTTGCTGTTGTGGGGTCTTGATTCCCTGCTCGGCTGGCTTGTTTCCTTGATTGTCGGCTAAGGGTGTCCCGTGGCTAAGCGTTGGTATGTTGTGCATGCTTACTCGGGTTACGAGAAGCATGTCATGCGCTCGCTGGTAGAGCGCGTAAAGCTGGCTGGCATGGAAGATGGCTTCGGCGAAATTCTGGTTCCCACTGAAGAAGTGGTTGAAATGCGTAATGGCCAGAAGCGCAAAAGCGAACGTAAGTTCTTCCCTGGCTATGTGCTGGTCCAGATGGATATGAACGAGGGTACTTGGCACTTGGTCAAGGACACTCCTCGTGTGATGGGCTTCATTGGCGGTACCGCTGATAAGCCGGCACCAATCACTGATAAAGAAGCAGAAGCGATTCTGCGTCGCGTTGCTGATGGTAGCGACAAGCCGAAGCCGAAGACGTTGTTCGAGCCGGGCGAAGTGGTTCGTGTTACCGACGGTCCGTTTGCCGATTTCAATGGCACGGTCGAAGAAGTTAACTACGAAAAGAGCCGGATCCAAGTGGCGGTGCTCATTTTCGGTCGCTCTACTCCGGTAGAGCTAGAGTTCAGCCAGGTCGAAAAGGTCTAGCCGAACAAGCATCCCAACCCCGCAGCCCTAGGCTGTGGGGTTTTGTCGTCACTGGGATAAACGCGCAAGTAACCGGGGAGCCTCTCGAGGCGTTTGAACCCGTAATTGGAGTGCCTCATGGCCAAGAAGATTACCGCTTACATCAAGCTGCAAGTGAAGGCCGCTCAGGCTAACCCAAGCCCACCTGTTGGTCCGGCCCTGGGTCAGCACGGCGTGAACATCATGGAATTCTGCAAGGCTTTCAACGCCCGTACCCAGGGTCTTGAAGCTGGTCTGCCGACTCCAGTGATCATCACTGTCTACAGCGACCGTAGCTTCACGTTCGAAACCAAGTCGACCCCTGCTTCGGTTCTGCTGAAGAAGGCTGCTGGTCTGACTAGCGGTTCCGCTCGTCCAAACACCGTTAAGGTTGGCACTGTAACTCGTGCTCAGCTGGAAGAAATCGCGAAAACCAAAAACGCGGATCTGACTGCAGCTGATATGGAAGCAGCCGTGCGTACTATCGCCGGTTCTGCTCGTAGCATGGGCCTTAACGTGGAGGGTGTGTAATGGCTAAGCTGACCAAGCGCCAAAAGGCTATCGCCGGCAAAATCGAAGCGGGCAAAGCCTACAGCTTCGTTGACGCTGCTGCTCTCCTGACCGAGCTGTCGACCGTCAAGTTCAGCGAGTCGGTAGACATCGCTGTAAACTTGGGTGTTGACCCGCGTAAATCTGACCAGGTTGTTCGTAGCGCTACTGTGCTGCCACACGGCACTGGCAAGACTGTTCGCGTTGCTGTGTTCACCCAGGGCCCGGCAGCTGAAGCTGCTCTGGCTGCTGGCGCTGATCGCGTAGGCATGGATGACCTGGCTGCCGAAATGAAAGGCGGCGACCTGAACTATGACGTGGTTATCGCATCCCCGGATGCAATGCGCGTTGTGGGTCAGTTGGGTCAGATCCTCGGTCCACGTGGCCTGATGCCTAACCCTAAAGTCGGCACTGTGACGCCAGACGTAGCTACCGCGGTTAAAAACGCCAAGGCTGGTCAGGTTCGTTATCGCACCGACAAAAACGGCATCATCCACACTTCCGTTGGCAAGGTCGGTTTCGACGCCGTCAAGCTGAAGGAAAACGTTGAAGCCCTGATCGCTGATCTGAAGCGTATCAAGCCAGCTTCCTCGAAAGGTATCTACGTTAAGCGCGTTACCCTGAGCACCACTATGGGCCCAGGTCTGGTCATCGACCAAGGCTCGCTGGACGTTTAAGCAATACATTGGCGCGAGTGATCGCGCCAATTGAAAAAAATTGGGGTCCCTGCCTGGCGGGGGCTATCCAAGACCGTAGGCGACGCAAGTCTTAAACCTCAAGCCTACGCAGATGGTGCTCCCGGTTCCTTACCGAATCAGACACCAAAACGACATCCGGCCTCGGCCAGATGAAACGGTAACAAGCAGGAGTTAAACCCGTGGCAATTAATCTCGAAGACAAGAAGGCCATCGTCGCTGAAGTCAACGAGGCTGCCAAAGCTGCTCTGTCCGCTGTCGTGGCTGATGCCCGTGGTGTGACAGTAGGCGCTATGACCGGACTCCGTAAAGAGGCTCGTGAAGCTGGCGTATACGTACGTGTTGTACGTAACACCCTGCTCAAGCGCGCTGTTGCTGACACTGAATACAGTGTCCTCAACGACGTGTTCACAGGCCCGACTCTGATCGCGTTCTCCAAAGACCATCCAGGCGCTGCTGCCCGTTTGTTCAAGGAATTCGCCAAGAGTCAGGATAAGTTCGAGATCAAGGCAGCTGCGTTCGAGGGCAAGTTCCTCGCAGCTAACCAAATCGACGTACTGGCAACACTGCCGACCCGTAACGAAGCTATTTCTCAGCTGATGAGCGTGATTCAAGGCGCTACCAGCAAGCTGGCTCGTACTCTGGCTGCAGTTCGCGAGCAAAAAGAAGCTGCCGCAGCCTAAGGCTGAGCACTTTCTCTCGCGTATTTTTGTTTATTTCGATGGCCGCGTAGGCCGTCCCCCAATTCAGGAAATACAGCAATGTCTATCTCCCAAGACGATATCCTCAACGCCGTAGCTGAAATGTCGGTTCTGCAGGTTGTTGAGCTGATCAAAGCTTTCGAAGAAAAATTCGGCGTTTCCGCTGCTGCTGCATCGGCTGGTCCAGCTGCTGCTGCCGCCGTTGTTGAAGAGCAAACCGAATTCAACGTCATGCTGACCGAAGCTGGCGAGAAGAAAGTAAACGTGATCAAGGCAGTACGTGAACTGACCGGTCTGGGCCTGAAAGAAGCCAAGGCTGTAGTTGACGGCGCTCCTGCCATGGTTCTGGAAGCTGTTTCGAAAGACGCAGCTGACAAAGCCAAAGCAACTCTGGAAGAAGCAGGCGCTAAAGTCGAGCTGAAGTAAGCATCGACTTTGCGTCTCCAGCCCGAGCGTTAAGCGAAAGGCTGATGGCTGGTGGCTCTTGCCACCGGCCTTTTTCCGTTATTGGCAGCCGACTGGGTCGGTGCTGATGACGAGCTGTAACCACCCGATGCGGTGGCGCAAACCATGGGGTTTGCACGATTTTCTGGCTGCTCCCGTCGGGAGGGGCCAAACAAGCAGGTGACCAAGCTGGGGAACGCTGATGGCTTACTCATATACTGAGAAAAAACGTATCCGCAAGGACTTTAGCAAGTTGCCGGACGTCATGGATGTGCCGTACCTCCTGGCCATCCAGCTGGATTCGTATCGTGAATTCTTGCAAGCGGGAGCGACTAAAGATCAGTTCCGCGACGTGGGCCTGCATGCGGCCTTCAAATCCGTTTTCCCGATCATCAGCTACTCCGGCAATGCTGCGCTGGAGTACGTCGGTTATCGACTGGGCGAACCGGCATTTGATGTCAAAGAATGCGTATTGCGCGGTGTAACTTACGCCGTACCTTTGCGGGTAAAAGTGCGCCTGATCATTTTCGACAAAGAATCGTCGAACAAAGCGATCAAGGACATTAAAGAGCAAGAAGTCTACATGGGTGAAATCCCCCTGATGACTGAGAACGGTACCTTTGTAATCAACGGTACCGAGCGTGTAATCGTTTCCCAGCTGCACCGTTCCCCGGGCGTGTTCTTCGACCACGACCGTGGCAAGACGCACAGCTCCGGTAAACTGTTGTACTCCGCGCGGATCATTCCTTACCGCGGTTCGTGGCTGGACTTCGAGTTCGACCCGAAAGACTGCGTATTCGTGCGTATCGACCGTCGTCGCAAGCTGCCTGCATCGGTATTGCTGCGCGCGCTCGGTTACACCACTGAAGAAGTGCTCGACGCGTTCTACACCACCAACGTCTTCCACGTGCAAGGTGAAAACCTCAGCCTGGAACTGGTGCCTCAACGCCTGCGCGGTGAAATTGCTGTCCTGGATATCCTGGATGACAAAGGCAAGGTTATTGTCGAGCAAGGTCGTCGTATCACAGCTCGTCACATCAACCAGTTGGAAAAAGCCGGGATCAAAGAGCTGCAAGTGCCTCTGGACTACGTCCTGGGTCGCACTACCGCCAAGGTCATCGTGCATCCGGCAACCGGCGAAATCCTGGCAGAGTGCAACACCGAGCTGAACACCGAGATCCTGGCGAAAATCGCCAAATCCCAGGTTGTTCGCATCGAAACTCTGTACACCAACGATATCGATTGCGGTCCGTTCGTCTCCGACACCCTGAAGATCGACTCCACCAGCAACCAATTGGAAGCGCTGGTCGAGATCTATCGCATGATGCGTCCTGGCGAGCCGCCAACCAAAGACGCTGCCGAGACCCTGTTCAACAACCTGTTCTTCAGCCCTGAGCGCTATGACCTGTCTGCGGTCGGCCGGATGAAGTTCAACCGTCGTATCGGCCGTACCGAGATCGAAGGTTCGGGCGTGCTGTGCAAGGAAGACATCGTCGCGGTACTGAAGACTCTGGTCGACATCCGTAACGGTAAAGGCATCGTCGATGACATCGACCACCTGGGTAACCGTCGTGTTCGTTGCGTAGGCGAAATGGCCGAGAACCAGTTCCGCGTTGGCCTGGTACGTGTTGAGCGTGCGGTCAAAGAGCGTCTGTCGATGGCTGAAAGCGAAGGCCTGATGCCGCAAGACCTGATCAACGCCAAGCCAGTGGCTGCGGCGGTGAAAGAGTTCTTCGGTTCCAGCCAGCTGTCCCAGTTCATGGACCAGAACAACCCGCTGTCCGAGATCACCCACAAGCGTCGTGTTTCTGCACTCGGCCCTGGCGGTCTGACGCGTGAGCGTGCTGGCTTTGAAGTGCGTGACGTACACCCGACTCACTACGGTCGTGTATGCCCGATTGAAACGCCGGAAGGTCCGAACATCGGTCTGATCAACTCCCTGGCGGCCTATGCGCGCACCAACCAGTACGGCTTCCTCGAGAGCCCGTACCGTGTGGTGAAAGACGCTCTGGTCACCGACGAGATCGTCTTCCTGTCCGCCATCGAAGAAGCTGATCATGTGATCGCTCAGGCTTCGGCCACGATGAACGACAAGAAAGTCCTGATCGACGAACTGGTAGCTGTTCGTCACTTGAACGAGTTCACCGTCAAGGCGCCGGAAGACGTCACCTTGATGGACGTATCGCCGAAGCAGGTAGTTTCGGTCGCAGCGTCGCTGATCCCGTTCCTCGAGCACGACGACGCCAACCGTGCGTTGATGGGTTCGAACATGCAGCGTCAAGCTGTACCGACCCTGCGCGCTGACAAGCCGCTGGTAGGTACCGGCATGGAGCGTAACGTAGCCCGTGACTCCGGCGTTTGCGTCGTGGCTCGTCGTGGCGGCGTGATCGATTCCGTCGATGCCAGCCGTATCGTGGTTCGTGTTGCTGATGACGAAGTTGAAACCGGCGAAGCTGGTGTCGACATCTACAACCTGACCAAGTACACCCGCTCCAACCAGAACACCTGCATCAACCAGCGTCCGCTGGTTCGCAAAGGTGATCGGGTTCAGCGCAGCGACATCATGGCTGACGGCCCGTCCACCGACATGGGTGAGCTGGCGCTGGGTCAGAACATGCGTATCGCGTTCATGGCCTGGAACGGTTACAACTTCGAAGACTCCATCTGCCTGTCCGAACGTGTTGTTCAGGAAGATCGCTTCACCACGATCCACATTCAGGAACTGACCTGTGTGGCACGTGACACCAAGCTTGGGCCAGAGGAAATCACTGCAGACATCCCTAACGTGGGTGAAGCTGCACTGAACAAGCTGGACGAAGCCGGTATCGTTTACGTAGGTGCTGAAGTTGGCGCTGGCGACATCCTGGTGGGTAAGGTCACTCCGAAAGGCGAGACCCAACTGACTCCGGAAGAGAAGCTGTTGCGCGCGATCTTCGGTGAAAAAGCCAGCGACGTTAAAGACACCTCCCTGCGAGTGCCTACTGGCACCAAGGGTACCGTCATCGACGTGCAGGTCTTCACCCGTGACGGCGTTGAGCGTGATGCTCGTGCACTGTCGATCGAGAAGACTCAACTCGACGAGATCCGCAAGGACCTGAACGAAGAGTTCCGTATCGTTGAAGGCGCGACTTTCGAACGTCTGCGTTCCGCTCTGGTCGGCCGCAAAGCCGAAGGCGGCGCCGGTCTGAAGAAAGGTCAGGACATCACCGACGAAGTTCTCGACGGTCTTGAGCATGGTCAGTGGTTCAAACTGCGCATGGCTGAAGATGCTCTGAACGAGCAGCTCGAGAAGGCTCAGGCCTACATCGTTGATCGCCGCCGTCTGCTGGACGACAAGTTCGAAGACAAGAAGCGCAAACTGCAGCAGGGCGATGACCTGGCTCCAGGCGTGCTGAAAATCGTCAAGGTTTACCTGGCAATCCGTCGCCGCATCCAGCCGGGCGACAAGATGGCCGGTCGTCACGGTAACAAAGGTGTGGTCTCCGTGATCATGCCGGTTGAAGACATGCCGCACGATGCCAATGGCACCCCGGTCGACGTGGTCCTCAACCCGCTGGGCGTACCTTCGCGTATGAACGTTGGTCAGATCCTTGAAACCCACCTGGGCCTCGCGGCCAAAGGTCTGGGTGAGAAGATCAACCGTATGATCGAAGAGCAGCGCAAGGTTGCTGACCTGCGTAAGTTCCTGCACGAGATCTACAACGAGATCGGCGGTCGCAACGAAGATCTGGATAGCTTCTCCGACCAGGAAATCCTGGATCTGGCTCAAAACCTGCGTGGCGGCGTACCGATGGCCACTCCAGTGTTCGACGGTGCCAAGGAAAGCGAAATCAAGGCCATGCTGAAACTGGCAGACCTGCCAGAAAGCGGCCAGATGCAGCTGACCGACGGCCGTACCGGCAACAAGTTCGAGCGCCCGGTTACCGTTGGCTACATGTACATGCTGAAGCTGAACCACTTGGTAGACGACAAGATGCACGCTCGTTCTACCGGTTCGTACAGCCTGGTTACCCAGCAGCCGCTGGGTGGTAAGGCGCAGTTCGGTGGTCAGCGTTTCGGGGAGATGGAGGTCTGGGCACTGGAAGCATACGGTGCTGCATACACTCTGCAAGAAATGCTCACAGTGAAGTCGGACGATGTGAACGGCCGGACCAAGATGTACAAAAACATCGTGGACGGCGATCACCGTATGGAGCCGGGCATGCCCGAGTCCTTCAACGTGTTGATCAAGGAAATTCGTTCCCTCGGCATCGATATCGATCTGGAAACCGAATAACACGTGACGCGAATCGAGAGCGGGGCAGGATTGCCCGCTCTCTGCTCCGCCAGGAGGAAAGGCCTTGAAAGACCTACTGAATTTGCTGAAAAACCAGGGTCAAGTCGAAGAGTTCGACGCCATCCGTATCGGATTGGCATCGCCTGAGATGATCCGTTCGTGGTCGTTCGGTGAAGTTAAAAAGCCGGAAACCATCAACTACCGTACGTTCAAACCTGAGCGTGACGGCCTGTTCTGCGCCAAGATCTTTGGCCCGGTAAAGGATTACGAGTGCCTGTGCGGTAAGTACAAGCGCTTGAAGCACCGTGGTGTGATCTGCGAGAAGTGCGGCGTTGAAGTTGCACTGGCAAAAGTTCGTCGTGAGCGCATGGCGCACATCGAGCTGGCCTCGCCAGTTGCCCACATCTGGTTCCTGAAATCGCTGCCGTCGCGTATCGGCTTGCTGATGGACATGACCCTGCGTGATATCGAACGCGTTCTCTACTTCGAGAGCTATGTCGTTATCGACCCAGGCATGACCACCCTTGAAAAAGGTCAGTTGCTCAACGACGAGCAGTACTTCGAAGCGCTGGAAGAGTTTGGTGACGATTTCGATGCCCGCATGGGTGCCGAAGCTGTCCGCGAACTGCTGCACGCAATCGACCTGGAGCACGAGATTGGCCGTCTGCGCGAAGAAATTCCGCAAACCAACTCCGAAACCAAAATCAAGAAGCTGTCCAAGCGTCTGAAGTTGATGGAAGCCTTCCTGGGTTCCGGCAACTTGCCAGAGTGGATGGTGCTGACCGTTCTGCCGGTTCTGCCGCCGGATCTGCGTCCACTGGTCCCATTGGATGGCGGTCGTTTCGCCACGAGCGACCTCAACGATCTGTATCGTCGAGTGATCAACCGTAACAACCGTTTGAAGCGCCTGCTGGATCTGTCCGCTCCGGACATCATCGTGCGCAACGAAAAGCGTATGTTGCAGGAAGCCGTCGATGCACTGCTCGACAACGGTCGTCGTGGTCGCGCTATCACCGGTTCCAACAAGCGTCCTCTGAAATCCCTGGCTGACATGATCAAGGGTAAGCAGGGTCGTTTCCGTCAGAACTTGCTCGGTAAGCGTGTTGACTACTCCGGTCGTTCGGTAATTACCGTAGGTCCGACCCTGCGTCTGCACCAGTGCGGTCTGCCGAAGAAAATGGCTCTCGAGCTGTTCAAGCCGTTCATCTTCGGCAAGCTGGAAATGCGTGGTCTCGCTACCACCATCAAAGCTGCCAAGAAGATGGTCGAGCGCGAGTTGCCAGAGGTTTGGGACGTTCTCGCTGAAGTGATTCGCGAACACCCAGTGCTCCTCAACCGTGCACCGACCCTTCACCGTCTGGGTATCCAGGCGTTTGAACCGGTACTGATCGAAGGTAAGGCTATTCAGCTGCACCCGCTGGTCTGCGCCGCGTACAACGCCGACTTCGACGGCGACCAAATGGCCGTGCACGTACCGCTGACGCTGGAAGCCCAGCTGGAAGCGCGTGCGTTGATGATGTCGACCAACAACATTCTGTCGCCAGCCAACGGTGAGCCAATCATCGTTCCGTCGCAGGACGTTGTATTGGGTCTGTACTACATGACCCGTGAAGCGATCAACGCCAAGGGCGAAGGTCGTGTGTTCGCGGATCTGCAGGAAGTTGACCGTGTGTTCCGTGCCGGCGAAGCCGCACTGCACGCCAAGGTCAAAGTGCGGATCAACGAAACCGTCAACGACCGTGATGGCGGCAGTGTGAGCAACACCCGTATCGTCGACACCACTGTCGGCCGTGCGCTGTTGTTCCAGGTTGTGCCAAAAGGTCTGTCGTACGACGTCGTCAACCTGCCGATGAAGAAAAAGGCGATCTCCAAGCTGATCAACCAGTGCTACCGCGTGGTTGGTCTGAAAGAGACCGTGATTTTCGCTGACCAGTTGATGTACACCGGTTTTGCCTATTCGACCATTTCCGGCGTTTCCATCGGTGTTAACGACTTCGTTATCCCGGATGAAAAAGCCCGCATCATCAGCGCTGCCACCGATGAAGTGAAAGAGATCGAAAGTCAGTACGCCTCCGGCCTGGTAACCCAGGGCGAGAAGTACAACAAAGTGATCGACCTTTGGTCCAAGGCGAACGACGAAGTGTCCAAGGCGATGATGGCCAACCTCTCGAAAGAGAAGGTCATCGACCGTCATGGCGTCGAAGTCGACCAGGAATCCTTCAACTCGATGTACATGATGGCCGACTCGGGCGCACGGGGTTCTGCTGCGCAGATCCGTCAGCTCGCCGGTATGCGTGGCCTGATGGCCAAGCCGGACGGTTCCATCATCGAAACGCCGATTACCGCGAACTTCCGTGAAGGTTTGAGCGTACTTCAGTACTTCATCTCCACTCACGGTGCTCGTAAAGGTCTGGCGGATACCGCGTTGAAAACGGCGAACTCCGGTTACCTGACTCGTCGTCTGGTAGACGTGGCGCAGGATCTGGTCGTGACCGAGATCGATTGCGGCACCGAACACGGTCTGCTGATGACACCGCACATTGAAGGCGGTGACGTTGTAGAGCCGTTGGGTGAGCGCGTATTGGGTCGTGTTATTGCCCGTGACGTATTCAAGCCAGGTACCGAGGACATTATCGTTCCTGCCGGCACCCTGGTAGACGAGAAGTGGGTTGAATTCATCGAGCTGAACAGCATCGACGAAGTGATCGTGCGTTCGCCGATCAGCTGCGAAACCCGCTATGGCATTTGCGCCAAGTGCTACGGCCGTGATCTGGCTCGTGGTCACCAGGTGAACATCGGTGAAGCGGTCGGCGTTATCGCTGCCCAGTCCATCGGTGAGCCGGGTACCCAGCTGACGATGCGTACGTTCCACATCGGTGGTGCGGCAAGCCGGACCTCCGCGGCCGACAGCGTTCAGGTGAAGAATGGCGGTACCGTCCGTCTGCACAACCTGAAGCACGTTGAGCGAGTGGATGGTCACCTGGTTGCTGTGTCCCGTTCCGGTGAGCTGGCCATCGCTGATGACTTCGGTCGTGAGCGCGAGCGCTACAAGCTGCCGTACGGTGCTGTGATTTCGGTTAAAGAAGGTGACAAGGTCGACGCTGGCGCCATCGTGGCCAAGTGGGATCCGCACACTCACCCGATCGTTACCGAAATGAAAGGTACCGTGACCTACGTGGGCATGGAAGAAGGCATCACGATCAAGCGTCAGACTGACGAATTGACCGGTATGACCAACATTGAAGTTCTCGATGCCAAAGACCGTCCGGCTGCCGGCAAGGACATCCGTCCTGCGGTGAAGATGGTCGATGACAACGGCAAGGATCTGTTGCTGCCAGGTACTGACGTAATCGCTCAGTACTTCCTGCCAGCCAACGCCCTGGTCGGTGTGGCGGACGGTGCGCGGATCGCGATCGGTGACGTAATCGCTCGTATCCCGCAAGAAACTTCGAAAACTCGCGACATCACCGGTGGTCTGCCGCGTGTTGCCGACTTGTTCGAAGCTCGTCGTCCGAAAGAAGCGTCGATTCTGGCTGAAGTCAGCGGCACCATCGCGTTCGGTAAAGAGACCAAGGGCAAGCGCCGCCTGGTTATCACCCCGAACGACGGTAGCGATCCGTATGAAGAGCTGATTCCGAAGTGGCGTCACCTGAACGTGTTCGAAGGCGAACAGGTAAACCGCGGCGAAGTTATCTCCGACGGCCCAAGCGATCCACACGACATCCTGCGTCTGCTGGGTGTGAGTGCGCTGGCCAAGTACATCGTTAACGAGATCCAGGACGTTTACCGTCTGCAAGGCGTGAAGATCAACGATAAGCACATCGAGACCATCCTGCGTCAGATGCTGCGTAAAGTTGAAATCGCTGAATCCGGCGATTCCAGTTTCATCAAGGGCGACCAGATGGAACTGACTCACGTACTGGTAGAGAACGAGCGCTTGAGCGGCGAAGACAAATTTGTCTCCAAGTTCACTCGCGTCCTGCTGGGTATCACCAAGGCGTCGTTGTCCACCGAATCGTTCATCTCGGCGGCCTCCTTCCAGGAGACCACTCGTGTACTGACCGAAGCGGCGGTAACCGGCAAGCGCGATTACCTGCGCGGCCTGAAAGAAAACGTGGTCGTGGGTCGTCTGATCCCGGCAGGTACCGGTCTGGCTTATCACAGCGAGCGCAAGCGCCGCCGTGATGCAGACAAACCGTTGCGCGTAAGCGCCAGTGAAGTGGAAGCTGCACTGACCGAGGCGCTGAACTCGAGCGGTAACTGAGTTCTGCGATAAATAAGCGTGGGGCCCTGGCCGCTCCATTCGTCGAATCGAGACAAATTGTCGAGATTGGATGAGTGGGGAGGTTGGGGCCTTGCCTTGACTGGGGGCAAGATCCTCTTTAGACTCTTGTACCCCTAAATTTGGCGGGAATTCGTTCCTGCCATTTTGCTTTTCTTGCAAGACAATAGCGTCGCAAGACAACAGTGGAGCTAGTAGATGGCAACTATCAACCAGCTGGTACGTCAGCCGCGTAAGCGTATCGTCGAGAAATCCGACGTGCCTGCGCTGCAGAACTGCCCGCAACGTCGTGGCGTATGCACCCGTGTGTATACCACCACGCCGAAAAAACCTAACTCGGCACTGCGTAAAGTATGCCGTGTGCGTCTGACCAACGGTTTCGAGGTTTCCTCGTACATCGGCGGTGAAGGCCACAACCTGCAAGAGCACAGCGTGGTACTGATCCGCGGCGGTCGTGTAAAAGACTTGCCAGGTGTTCGTTACCACACCGTACGCGGTTCTTTGGATACTTCCGGCGTTAAAGGTCGTAACCAGGGTCGTTCGAAGTACGGTACCAAGAAGCCTAAGTAGTAGCGGCTTTTTGTAAAAACTGAATTATCTATTTTTCTGAGTCGATAAGAGTAAGGTCGGAGGCGTCCCGAAAGGGCACCGATTCCGAGCGAACCTGAAGACCGTTTGAGGGCTTATCCATGCCAAGAAGACGCGTAGCAGCCAAGCGCGAAGTGCTTGACGATCCAAAATACGGAAGCCAGATCCTGGCCAAGTTCATGAACCACGTGATGGAAAGCGGCAAGAAAGCCGTTGCCGAGCGTATCGTTTATGGCGCGCTGGAAAAGGTTAAAGAACGCAAGAACAGCGATCCCCTGGAAATCTTCGAGAAAGCTCTCGACGCCATCGCTCCGCTGGTCGAAGTGAAGTCGCGCCGTGTAGGCGGTGCTACTTACCAGGTTCCGGTCGAAGTTCGTCCGTCCCGTCGTAACGCCCTGGCAATGCGCTGGTTGGTAGACTTCGCCCGTAAGCGCGGCGAGAAGTCTATGGCTCTGCGTTTGGCCGGCGAACTGTTGGACGCTGCTGAAGGTAAAGGTGCTGCTGTTAAGAAGCGTGAAGATGTGCACCGTATGGCCGAAGCTAACAAAGCTTTCTCGCACTACCGCTTCTAATTTTAGCTTCACTAATTTTGCGAGGGCTTTATGGCTCGTACTACTCCGATTAGTCGCTACCGTAACATCGGTATCGTCGCTCACGTGGATGCTGGTAAAACCACCACCACCGAGCGCGTCCTTTTTTACACTGGCAAAAGTCACAAGATGGGCGAGGTGCATGACGGCGCCGCGACCACCGACTGGATGGTTCAGGAGCAGGAGCGTGGTATTACCATTACTTCTGCTGCCATTACCGCCTTCTGGCAGGGTTCCGAGAAACAGCACAAAGATCAATACCGCTTCAACGTCATCGACACCCCGGGCCACGTTGACTTCACCATTGAAGTTGAGCGTTCCCTGCGTGTTCTCGACGGCGCGGTCGTTGTGTTCTGCGGTACCTCGGGTGTTGAGCCTCAGTCGGAAACCGTATGGCGTCAAGCCAACAAGTACGGCGTTCCACGTCTTGTTTACGTCAACAAGATGGACCGTGCTGGTGCGAACTTCCTGCGCGTGATCGGTCAGATCAAGCAGCGTCTGGGTCACACTCCGGTGCCAATCCAGTTGGCCATCGGTTCCGAAGACAACTTCCAGGGTCAGATCGATCTGATGGCTATGGAGGCTGTTTACTGGAATGACGCTGACAAAGGCATGACCCCACGTCGCGAGCCTATCCCTGCTGAACTGCAGGAATTGGCTAACGAGTGGCGCGGCAATATGGTTGAGGCTGCGGCCGAGGCCAGCGAAGAGCTGATGAACAAGTACCTCGAAGGTGAAGAACTCACCAACGCGGAAATCAAGGCCGCTCTGCGTCAGCGTACCATCGCTGGTGAGATCGTTCTGGCTGTTTGCGGTTCTTCCTTCAAGAACAAGGGTGTTCCCCTGGTTCTCGACGCCGTTATCGATTACTTGCCTGCTCCAACTGACATTCCTGCCATCAAGGGTACTGACCCGGATGACGAGGAAAAGCAAATGGAGCGTCATGCGAACGACGACGAGCCGTTCTCGGCTCTGGCGTTCAAGATCGCTACCGACCCGTTCGTGGGTACCTTGACCTTCGTCCGCGTTTACTCGGGCGTGTTGGCCTCCGGCGACGGCGTGATCAACTCGGTCAAGGGCAAGAAAGAGCGCGTGGGTCGTATGGTGCAAATGCACGCAAACGCCCGTGAAGAAATCAAGGAAGTGCGCGCTGGCGACATCGCCGCCTTGATCGGCATGAAGGACGTCACCACTGGTGAAACTTTGTGCGACGCTGCTAAGCCAATCATCCTGGTTCGCATGGACTTCCCGGAGCCGGTTATTTCGGTTGCCGTTGAGCCTAAGACCAAGGATGACCAGGAAAAAATGGGTATCGCTCTGGGCAAACTTGCTCAGGAAGATCCATCTTTCCGCGTTAAAACTGATGAAGAGACTGGTCAAACGATCATCTCTGGCATGGGCGAGCTGCACCTGGACATCCTGGTTGACCGGATGCGCCGTGAGTTCAACGTCGAAGCCAACATCGGTAAGCCTCAGGTTTCCTATCGTGAGCGCATCACGAAGAACTGTGAAATTGAAGGCAAGTTCGTTCGTCAATCCGGCGGTCGTGGCCAGTTCGGCCATTGCTGGATCCGTTTTGCTCCTGCTGACGAAGGTCAGGAAGGTCTGCAATTCGTGAACGAAGTTGTGGGTGGTGTGGTTCCTAAGGAATACATCCCGGCTATCCAGAAGGGTATCGAAGAGCAGATGAAGAACGGCGTTGTTGCCGGCTATCCGCTGATCGGCCTGAAGGCTACCGTGTTCGATGGTTCTTACCACGACGTCGACTCCAACGAGATGGCGTTTAAGGTGGCTGCTTCCATGGCGACCAAGCAACTGGCCCAGAAGGGCGGTGGTGAGTTGCTTGAGCCGATCATGGCGGTAGAGGTTGTTACGCCTGAAGACTATATGGGTGACGTGATGGGCGACCTTAACCGTCGTCGCGGCATGATCCTGGGTATGGAAGACACGGTTTCCGGCAAAGTGATTCGTGCCGAGGTTCCGTTGGGTGAAATGTTCGGTTATGCGACCGACGTTCGTTCCATGTCCCAAGGTCGCGCAAGCTACTCTATGGAATTCAAAAAATACAATACAGCTCCGACGCACATCGTCGAAACTGTTACCAAAAAACAAGGCTGATTCAGCCCTTTAGGCAAGGAGTTAATTGTCGTGGCTAAAGAAAAATTTGACCGTACCCTCCCGCACGTCAACGTTGGCACCATTGGTCACGTTGACCACGGTAAAACCACGCTGACCGCTGCTCTGACTCGCGTCTGCTCCGAAGTTTTCGGTTCTGCTGTTGTTGCTTTCGACAAGATCGACAGCGCTCCAGAAGAAAAGGCTCGTGGTATCACCATCAACACCGCGCACGTTGAGTACAACTCGCTGATCCGTCACTACGCTCACGTTGACTGCCCAGGTCACGCTGACTATGTGAAAAACATGATCACCGGTGCTGCTCAGATGGACGGCGCTATCCTGGTTTGCTCGGCCGCTGATGGTCCGATGCCGCAAACCCGTGAGCACATCCTGTTGTCCCGTCAGGTTGGCGTTCCGTACATCGTTGTCTTCCTGAACAAGGCTGACATGGTTGACGACGCTGAGCTGCTGGAACTGGTTGAGATGGAAGTGCGCGACCTGCTGAGCACTTACGACTTCCCGGGCGACGACACTCCGATCATCATCGGTTCGGCTCTGATGGCTCTGAACGGCCAAGACGACAACGAAATGGGCACCACTGCCGTTCGTAAACTGGTTGAGACTCTGGACAGCTACATTCCAGACCCAGTTCGTGTTATCGACAAGCCGTTCCTGATGCCAATCGAAGACGTATTCTCGATCTCGGGTCGCGGTACTGTTGTAACTGGTCGTATCGAGCGCGGTATCGTCAAGGTTCAAGATCCACTGGAAATCGTTGGTCTGCGTGACACTACCGTCACCACCTGCACCGGTGTTGAAATGTTCCGTAAGCTGCTCGACGAAGGTCGTGCTGGCGAGAACTGCGGCGTGCTGCTGCGCGGCACCAAGCGTGACGACGTTGAGCGTGGCCAGGTTCTGGTCAAGCCGGGTTCGGTTAAGCCGCACACTACCTTCGAAGCTGAAGTGTACGTGTTGAGCAAAGAAGAAGGCGGTCGCCACACTCCGTTCTTCAAAGGCTACCGTCCACAGTTCTACTTCCGGACCACTGACGTGACCGGTAACTGCGAGCTGCCGGAAGGCGTTGAAATGGTAATGCCAGGCGACAACATCAAAATGGTTGTCACCCTGATCAAAACCATCGCAATGGAAGATGGTCTGCGTTTCGCTATTCGTGAAGGCGGTCGTACCGTCGGCGCTGGCGTCGTAGCCAAAATCATCGCTTAATAAGTGATGACTTGAAAAAGCCCCCGCTAAGCGGGGGCTTTTTTATTGGGTTGACACTGTGGTGGCCCGTCTATAGAATTGCGCCTCCTTTTAACGGGCGTATTGCGCTCGCTGGGAATAGCAGCCGGAGTCTGAAATCCAATGCAAAATCAGCAAATCCGTATCAGGTTGAAGGCTTTTGACCATCGCCTGATCGACCAATCCACCCAGGAAATCGTGGAAACCGCGAAACGTACTGGTGCTCAAGTGCGTGGTCCAATTCCACTGCCTACCCGTAAAGAGCGGTTCACCGTTCTGGTCTCCCCGCACGTCAACAAAGACGCGCGTGACCAGTACGAGATCCGTACTCATAAGCGCGTTCTGGACATCGTCCAGCCAACGGATAAAACCGTTGATGCACTTATGAAGCTTGATCTTGCGGCTGGTGTGGAAGTGCAGATCAGCCTCGGCTAAGACTCGGTCTTAGTCGTGTAACGCTCTGAAATGGGCGGCCATAGCGGGTGAAAGCCCCGTACACTCATGAGGTTTACAACATGACTATTGGTGTAGTCGGTCGTAAATGCGGTATGACCCGTATTTTCACCGAAGAAGGTGTCTCCATTCCGGTCACGGTCATTGAGATCGAGCCGAATCGCGTCACCCAGTTCAAAACTGAAGAAACCGATGGCTATCGTGCAGTGCAAGTCACTGTCGGCGAGCGTCGCGCTTCGCGTGTAACAGCTGCTCAAGCTGGCCACTTCGCCAAGGCGAACGTTGCCGCTGGTCGTACCGTAATGGAATTCCGCCTTGAAGAAGGCGAGTACCAGGCCGGCGATCTGATCAACGCTGAAATCTTCGCCGCTGGTCAACTGGTTGATGTAACCGGTCAGTCCAAGGGTAAAGGCTTCCAGGGTACGATCAAGCGTTGGAACTTCCGCGGGCAAGATAATACCCACGGTAACTCCGTGTCCCACCGCGTTCCAGGCTCTATCGGCCAGTGCCAGACTCCTGGTCGTGTATTCAAGGGCAAGAAAATGTCCGGTCATATGGGCGCTGAGCGCGTGACCGTGCAGTCCCTCGAAGTAGTGCGCGTGGACGCTGAACGCAATCTGTTGTTGGTCAAGGGCGCTGTTCCTGGCGCTACTGGCGGCAACTTGGTTGTACGTCCAGCAGCCAAGGCTCGCGGTTAAGGGGAAGCTGACATGCAATTAAATGTAAATGACGCTCAAGCGATCGAAGTTTCCGAACTGACATTTGGCGGCGAATTCAACGAGACGCTGGTTCACCAAGCAGTCGTGGCCTACATGGCTGGCGGCCGTCAAGGTAGCAAGCAGCAAAAGACCCGTTCCGATGTTCGTGGTGGCGGTAAGCGCCCATGGCGTCAGAAAGGTACTGGCCGTGCTCGTGCCGGTACTATCCGTAGCCCAATCTGGCGCGGCGGCGGCACCACTTTCGCAGCTCGTCCACAGGATCACTCCCAGAAGCTGAACAAGAAGATGTATCGCGCAGCAATGCGTTCCATCCTTGCTGAGCTGGTGCGTACTGATCGTCTGGTCGTGGTTCAGGACTTCGCTGTTGATGCGCCGAAGACCAAAGATCTGCTGAACAAACTGACCGGCATGGGCCTGACTGACGTCTTGATCGTGTCTGAAGTGGTTGATCAGAACCTGTACCTGGCTGCTCGTAACCTGCCACACGTTGATGTGCGTGACGTGCAAGGTTCCGATCCAGTTAGTCTGATCGCATACGACAAGGTGTTGATCACCGTGTCGGCCGTGAAGAAATTCGAGGAGCTGCTGGGATGAACCAGGAACGCGTATTTAAAGTTCTGCTTGGCCCGCACGTTTCCGAGAAGGCTACGGTTCTGGCTGACAAGAAAGGCCAGTTCGTTTTCAAGGTTGCAACTGACGCAACCAAGCTGGAAATCAAGAAGGCCGTCGAAAGCCTGTTCAGCGTGAAAGTAGAGCGTGTTACTACCCTGAATGTTCTGGGTAAGAGCAAGCGCACTGCTCGCGGTCTGGGCAAGCGTAATGACTGGAAGAAGGCAGTTATCTCCCTTCAGCCAGGCCAAGATCTCGATTTCAGCAGCAGTGCTGAGTAAGGAAGGGGTGCATCATGGCAATCGTTAAATGCAAACCGACTTCCCCTGGCCGCCGTTTTGTGGTCAAGGTGGTCAACCAGGAGCTGCATAAAGGCGCTCCTCACGCACCGCTGCTCGAGAAAAAATCGAAGACTGGTGGTCGTAACAACAATGGTCGTATTACCACTCGTCACATTGGTGGTGGCCATAAGCAGCATTATCGTATGGTCGATTTCCGTCGCAACGACAAAGATGGCATCGTCGCCACTGTCGAGCGTATCGAATACGATCCAAACCGTACTGCTCACATCGCACTGCTGTGCTACGCAGACGGCGAGCGCCGCTACATCATCGCCCCTAAAGGCGTGAGTGCTGGCGACCAGCTGATCGCAGGCGCTCTGGCTCCAATCAAGCCAGGCAACTCCCTGCAACTGCGCAACATCCCAGTGGGTAGCACCATTCACGGCATCGAACTGAAGCCGGGCAAAGGTGCACAGATCGCTCGTTCCGCTGGTGCCTCGGCTCAGCTGATCGCTCGTGAAGGTGTCTATGTGACCCTGCGTCTGCGCTCTGGTGAAATGCGTAAAGTCCTGGCTGAATGCCGTGCGACCCTGGGCGAAGTCTCGAACTCCGAGCACAGCCTGCGTTCGCTGGGTAAAGCTGGTGCCAAACGCTGGCGTGGCGTTCGCCCAACCGTTCGTGGTGTTGCCATGAACCCGGTTGACCACCCACATGGTGGTGGTGAAGGTCGTACCTCTGGTGGTCGTCATCCGGTATCGCCATGGGGCTTCCCGACTAAGGGCGCGAAGACTCGTGGTAATAAGCGTACCGACAAAATGATCGTCCGTCGTCGCAAGTAAATAGAGGGATACGACAGTGCCACGTTCTCTGAAAAAAGGTCCTTTTATCGATCTTCACCTACTGAAGAAGATCGAAGTGGCGGCGGAAAAGAACGATCGCAAACCAGTGAAAACCTGGTCGCGCCGTTCGATGATCCTGCCACAAATGGTCGGTCTGACCATCGCAGTACACAACGGTCGTCAGCACGTCCCAGTTCTCGTGAACGAAGACATGGTCGGCCACAAACTGGGCGAGTTTGCCGGTACCCGCACATATCGTGGGCACGTGGCTGACAAGAAAGCCAAGCGTTAAGGGGTTAGGAAATGGAAGTAGCCGCTAAGTTGTCGGGCGCTCGAATCTCCGCCCAGAAAGCCCGCTTGGTCGCCGACCAGATCCGCGGGAAGAAGGTGGGCGAAGCGCTCAACCTGTTGGCTTTCAGCAGTAAGAAAGCCGCCGAGATCATGAAGAAAGTGCTGGAGTCGGCCGTAGCCAACGCCGAGCATAACGAAGGCGCAGACGTTGATGACCTTAAAGTCAGCACCGTTTTCGTCAACGAAGGGCGTTCGCTGAAGCGCATCATGCCACGTGCCAAAGGCCGTGCTGATCGCATCGTCAAGCGGTCTTGCCATATCACTGTCAAGGTTGCTGACAAGTAACGGAGTCGAAGAGATGGGTCAGAAAGTACATCCCATTGGCATTCGCCTGGGAATCGTCAAGGAGCACACCTCCGTCTGGTACGCAGACGGTCGGACTTATGCGGACTATTTGTTCGCTGATCTGAAGGTGCGTGAGTATCTCCAAGACAAACTAAAAAGCGCGTCCGTAAGCCGTATCGATATCCATCGTCCGGCGCAAACTGCACGTATCACCATCCACACCGCTCGTCCAGGTATCGTTATCGGGAAGAAAGGTGAAGATGTTGAGAAGCTGCGTCAGGACCTGACCAAGCAAATGGGTGTGCCTGTGCACATCAATATCGAAGAGATCCGCAAGCCGGAACTCGACGGTATGCTGGTTGCGCAGAGCGTAGCTCAGCAGCTGGAGCGTCGCGTAATGTTCCGTCGCGCTATGAAGCGCGCTGTTCAGAACGCCATGCGCATTGGTGCCAAAGGCATCAAAATCCAAGTGAGCGGTCGTCTCGGCGGTGCTGAAATCGCACGTACTGAATGGTATCGCGAAGGTCGTGTGCCACTGCACACCCTGCGTGCCGACATCGACTATGCCAACTACGAAGCTCACACCACTTACGGTGTGATCGGTGTAAAGGTTTGGATCTTCAAAGGCGAAGTAATTGGTGGTCGCCAAGAAGAGCTGAAACCACAAGCACCAGCGCCTCGTAAAAAAGCTGCTAAGTAAGGGGTACGCCAAATGTTGCAACCAAAGCGTACGAAGTTCCGCAAGCAAATGACTGGCCACAACCGTGGTCTGGCATTGCGCGGTAGCAAAGTCAGCTTCGGCGAGTTCGCGCTGAAGTCTGTAGCTCGTGGTCGTCTCACCGCTCGTCAGATCGAGTCAGCGCGTCGTGCTCTGACCCGTCACGTAAAACGTGGCGGCAAGATCTGGATCCGTGTGTTCCCGGACAAGCCTGTCACCAAAAAGCCACTCGAAGTTCGGATGGGTAAAGGTAAGGGTAACGTGGAATACTGGGTTGCCCAGATTCAGCCAGGCAAAGTCCTGTATGAAATCGAGGGTGTTACTGAAGAGCTGGCGCGTGAGGCTTTTGCCCTGGCTGCTGCAAAGCTGCCGCTCGCCACCGCCTTTGTTAAACGGACGGTGATGTGATGAAAGCGAATGAACTTCGTGAAAAATCCGCACAGCAGCTGAATGAGCAACTGCTCGGCTTGCTGCGCGACCAGTTCAATCTGCGTATGCAGAAAGCAACTGGCCAGTTGGGGCAGTCTCATCTGCTCTCGCAAGTTAAGCGTGACATCGCTCGCGTGAAGACTGTGCTCAACCAGCAGGCAGGTAAGTAATCATGGCTGAAGCCGAAAAAACTGTCCGTACGCTGACTGGCCGTGTTGTCAGCGACAAGATGGACAAGACCATCACCGTTCTGATCGAGCGTCGCGTTAAGCACCCGATCTACGGTAAATACGTTAAGCGTTCGACTAAGCTGCACGCGCACGACGAAACCAATCAGTGCCACATCGGCGACAAAGTCACTATTCGTGAAACTCGTCCGCTGGCCAAGACCAAGTCTTGGGCGCTGGTTGATGTTCTCGAACGCGCTGTGGAAGTCTAAGGACTAGGGGTCGGAGAAATTATATGATTCAGACTCAATCCATGCTCGATGTGGCCGATAACAGCGGCGCACGCCGCGTTATGTGCATCAAGGTGCTGGGTGGCTCCCATCGTCGTTACGCTGGTATCGGTGACATCATCAAAGTTACCGTCAAGGAAGCAATTCCTCGCGGTAAAGTGAAAAAAGGCCAAGTGATGACCGCTGTTGTGGTCCGCACTCGTCACGGTGTTCGCCGTGCTGATGGCTCCATTATCCGCTTTGATGGCAACGCTGCTGTTCTTCTGAACAACAAGCAAGAGCCGATCGGCACCCGTATCTTTGGGCCAGTGACCCGTGAACTTCGTACTGAGAAGTTCATGAAGATCGTCTCGCTCGCCCCAGAAGTGCTGTAAGGAGATCCGACATGCAAAAGATTCGTCGTGACGACGAGATCATCGTGATCGCCGGCAAAGACAAAGGTAAGCGCGGTAAGGTGCTTAAGGTTCTCGCTGATGACCGTCTGGTCGTTGGTGGTCTGAACCTGGTCAAGCGTCATACCAAGCCAAACCCGATGTCGGGCGTACAAGGCGGTATCGTCGAGAAAGAAGCGCCACTGCACGCTTCCAACGTTGCCATTTTCAACGGCGAAACCAACAAGGCTGACCGCGTTGGTTTCAAAGTAGAAGACGGCAAGAAAATTCGTGTCTTCAAGTCGACCCAAAAAGCGGTTGATGCTTGAACACTGCTAGGTAGAAGACCATGGCACGACTAAAAGAGATTTACCGGAAGGAAATCGCACCGAAACTTAAGGAAGAACTTAAGCTTTCGAACGTGATGGAAGTTCCGCGCGTTACCAAAATCACCCTGAACATGGGTCTGGGCGAAGCGATCGGCGACAAAAAAGTCATCGAGCACGCTGTTGCTGACCTGGAAAAGATCACCGGCCAGAAAGTCGTTGTGACCTACGCTCGCAAATCCATCGCTGGCTTTAAAGTCCGTGAAGGTTGGCCGATCGGCGTCAAAGTGACCCTGCGCCGTGAGCGTATGTACGAGTTCCTGGATCGTCTGCTGTCGATCTCCCTGCCTCGGGTTCGCGACTTCCGCGGCCTGAATGCCAAGTCCTTCGATGGTCGTGGTAACTACAGCATGGGCGTTAAAGAGCAGATCATCTTCCCGGAAATCGACTACGACAAGATCGATGCTCTCCGCGGTCTGGACATTACCCTGACCACCACTGCCAAGAACGATGATGAAGGTCGCGCTCTGCTGCGCGCTTTCAAATTCCCGTTCCGCAACTGATTGGAGTAGGAAAATGGCCAAGATGAGCATGAAAAACCGCGAGCTGAAGCGTCAGCTCACGGTTGCCAAGTACGCCAAAAAGCGTGCAGCACTGAAAGCTATCATCGTTGATCTGAACGCAAGTCCAGAAGCGCGTTGGGAAGCTACAGTAGCTCTGCAGAAGCAGCCACGTGACGCAAGCGCCTCGCGCATGCGTAACCGCTGCCGCCTGACCGGTCGTCCACACGGCGTTTACCGCAAGTTCGGCCTTGGCCGTAACAAACTGCGTGAAGCTGCAATGCGTGGTGACGTACCTGGTCTGGTTAAAGCCAGCTGGTAAGCACTGTCAAAGTCTCGGTGCTCGGGGTCGCAAGATCCTGACCGCCGGTGACCTTGAACTTGAATCAAGCCCCTTTTGGGGCTTGATTCATTTGTGGGGTGTGTCTAGAATACCCGGCTCGCCTGAGCCCGTACTTTTTACGTGCGGAGTTTCTCGGCGAAGGTAGTAGCCGCAAGGCTTATTTTTTTGTATTAGGAGCGTCTAGCCCATGAGTATGCAGGACCCGTTAGCGGACATGCTAACTCGAATCCGTAATGCCCAGATGGCTGAAAAGTCCGTCGTAAGCATGCCATCTTCTACTTTGAAGGTAGCTGTTGCCAAAGTCCTGAAGGACGAAGGTTACATTGCGGGTTATCAGATCAGCAGCGAAATCAAACCACTGCTGTCCATCGAGCTGAAATACTTCGAAGGCCGTCCGGTCATCGAGGAAGTGAAGCGCGTTAGCCGTCCAGGCCTGCGTCAGTACAAGTCCGTCGATGATCTGCCAAAAGTTCGTGGCGGTCTCGGTGTGTCTATCGTCTCCACCAACAAGGGTGTGATGACGGATCGTGCTGCGCGCGCTGCCGGTGTCGGCGGCGAAGTTCTTTGCACTGTGTTCTAAGGGGGGATAAGCATGTCTCGCGTCGCTAAGAACCCCGTTAAGCTGCCAGCCGGTGTCGAAGTAAAATTCGCAGGCCAACAGCTTTCGGTGAAGGGTGCCAAGGGCACTCTCGAACTGAACATCCATTCGTCCGTTGAGATCGTTGAAGAAGCTGGTGAGCTGCGTTTCGCTGCTCGCAATGGCGATCAACAGACTCGCGCAATGGCTGGTACCACTCGTGCGTTGGTTAACAACATGGTCCAAGGCGTAAGCCAAGGCTTCGAGCGCAAGCTCCAGCTGGTCGGTGTTGGTTACAAAGCGCAAGCAAAAGGCACAGTGCTGAACCTGGCTCTTGGCTTCTCGCACCCAGTGGATTATGAACTGCCGGAAGGCATCACCGCTGAGACTCCTAGCCAGACCGATATCCTGATCCGGGGTATCGATAAGCAGCTGGTAGGTCAAGTGGCCGCCGAGATCCGCGACTTCCGTCCACCAGAGCCGTACAAAGGCAAAGGTGTGCGCTACGCGGACGAAGTCGTCCGTCGTAAAGAAGCCAAGAAGAAGTAGGGCATAGCAAATGACCGACAAAAAAGTTACTCGACTGCGTCGCGCTCGCAAAGCACGCCTGAAAATGCACGAACTCGAAGTCGTGCGTCTCTGCGTGTTCCGCTCGTCGCAGCACATCTACGCCCAGGTCATTTCGGCCGACGGCAACAAAGTCCTGGCAAGTGCCTCGACTTTGGATAAAGAACTGCGTGATGGCGCCACTGGCAACATCGACGCGGCCACTAAGGTTGGCCAGCTGGTCGCTACGCGTGCTAAAGCCGCTGGCGTCTCGCAGGTGGCTTTCGACCGCTCTGGCTTCAAGTACCACGGTCGCGTCAAGGCGCTGGCTGATGCTGCTCGTGAAGCTGGGCTGGAGTTCTAAGTTATGTCAAATAACGACCAAAAGCGCGACGAAGGCTACATCGAGAAGCTGGTTCAAGTTAACCGCGTAGCCAAAACCGTTAAAGGCGGCCGTATCTTCACTTTCACCGCGTTGACCGTGGTGGGTGATGGTAAAGGGCGTGTTGGCTTCGGCCGTGGCAAGTCGCGTGAAGTGCCTGCTGCGATCCAGAAGGCAATGGAAGCTGCTCGCCGCAACATGATCCAAGTTGATCTGAACGGCACCACGCTGCAGTACGCAATGAAGTCCGCTCACGGCGCTTCGAAGGTGTACATGCAGCCTGCTTCTGAAGGTACCGGTATCATCGCTGGCGGCGCTATGCGTGCTGTCCTCGAAGTTGCTGGCGTTCAGAACGTTCTGGCCAAGTGCTACGGCTCGACTAACCCGGTAAACGTGGTTCACGCCACTTTCAAGGGTTTGAAGGCTATGCAATCTCCTGAATCCATTGCCGCCAAGCGTGGCAAAAGCGTCAAGGAGATCTTCTGATCATGGCTACCGTTAAAGTTACGCTGATCAAAAGCATGACCGGCCGTATCCCTAACCACAAACTGTGCGTTAAGGGTCTGGGTCTGCGTCGCATCGGTCACACTGTAGAAGTGCTTGATACTCCCGAGAATCGCGGGATGATCAACAAGGCTTACTACATGCTGCGTGTCGAGGGTTAATCGATGAAACTCAATGATCTGAGTCCAGCGCCGGGTTCCCGTCGCGAAAAGCATCGTCCGGGCCGTGGTATCGGTAGTGGTTTGGGTAAGACTGGTGGCCGTGGTCACAAAGGTCAGACCTCCCGCTCCGGTGGCACCATTGCTCCAGGCTTTGAAGGCGGTCAACAGCCGCTGCATCGTCGTCTGCCGAAGTTCGGTTTCGTTTCCCTGAAGGCCATGGACCGCGCAGAAGTGCGTCTGTCCGAGCTGGCTAAAGTGGAAGGCGACATCGTCACCGTGCAGTCCCTGAAAGATGCCAACGTGATCAACGTCAACGTACAGCGTGTGAAAATCATGCTGTCCGGTGAAGTGACTCGCGCTGTCACTATCGGCAAGGGAATCGGCGCCACCAAAGGTGCGCGTGCGGCTATCGAAGCAGCTGGCGGCAAGTTCGAGGAATAAATGGCTAAGCAAGGTGCTCTCTCTGCGCTCGGCAAAGGCGGTATGTCTGAACTCTGGGCTCGTCTGCGTTTTCTGTTCCTGGCGATTATCGTCTACCGAATAGGCGCACACATCCCGGTTCCAGGTATCAACCCGGACCGACTCGCGGACCTGTTTCGACAGAATGAGGGGACCATTCTTAGCTTGTTCAACATGTTTTCCGGCGGCGCGCTGGAACGGATGAGCATCTTTGCGCTGGGGATCATGCCGTACATCTCGGCATCGATCATCATGCAACTGATGACCGCCGTCAGCCCGCAGCTGGAGCAGTTGAAGAAGGAAGGTGAAGCTGGCCGTCGCAAGATCAGCCAGTACACCCGCTACGGCACTGTCGTCCTCGCTCTTGTTCAGGCTATCGGCATGTCCGTAGGCCTGGCAGGGCAGGGCGTTGCGTTCACTGGTGACTTTGGCTTCCATTTCGTTGCAGTAACCACGTTCGTGGCTGGTGCAATGTTCATGATGTGGCTGGGTGAGCAGATTACTGAGCGTGGTGTTGGCAACGGTATCTCGATGTTGATTTTCGCGGGTATCGTGGCCGGTCTTCCGAGAGCAATTGGGCAGTCTTTCGAGTCTGCGCGTCAGGGTGATATCAACATCTTCGCCCTGGTTGCCATCGGTCTGCTGGCAGTAGCGATTATCGGTTTCGTGGTGTTCATTGAGCGTGGTCAGCGTCGTATTGCTGTTCACTACGCCAAGCGTCAGCAGGGCCGCAAGGTCTTCGCTGCGCAGACTAGCCACCTGCCGTTGAAGGTGAACATGGCCGGTGTTATTCCGGCTATTTTCGCAAGCAGCATTTTGCTGTTTCCGGCTTCGTTGGGTGCCTGGTTCGGTCAGTCTGAAGGTATGGGCTGGTTGCAGGACATCTCGCAGTCGATCGCTCCTGGTCAGCCGTTGAATATTCTGCTGTTTAGTGCAGGGATTATTTTCTTCTGCTTCTTCTATACGGCGTTGATGTTCAATCCGAAAGACGTAGCGGAAAACCTGAAGAAGTCCGGTGCCTTTATTCCGGGCATCCGTCCAGGCGAGCAGTCTGCGCGCTATATTGATGGCGTTCTGACCCGCTTGACCATGTTCGGTGCTCTCTATATGACGGCCGTGTGCTTGCTGCCCCAGTTCCTGGTGGTTGCAGCAAACGTTCCGTTCTACCTTGGCGGGACCTCGTTGCTGATCGTCGTCGTGGTTGTGATGGACTTCATGTCCCAAGTACAATCGCACCTCGTTTCGCACCAGTACGAATCCCTGATGAAGAAAGCCAACCTGAAGGGTTACGGCAGCGGCATGCTGCGCTGACCCATAAGGTTCGAGGAGTTGGTGATGAAAGTTCGTGCATCGGTGAAAAAGCTGTGCCGTAACTGCAAGATTATTCGCCGCGAAGGTGTTGTTCGAGTAATTTGCAGCGCGGAACCGCGTCACAAACAGCGCCAAGGCTGAGTGTGATTGTGCTTCAAGCCCGGCAGCTAGTGCGCTGCCGGGTTGATTATTTGTTATTACAGCGATATTATCTCGCGCCCTATTTCTTGGCTTCCGGGGCGTAGGTAGCTGTCAATTGGAGTCCCACTGAATGGCCCGTATTGCAGGCGTCAACATTCCAGATAACAAGCATACTGTTATCTCGCTGACCTACATCTATGGTGTTGGTCGCACTACTGCGCAGAAGATCTGTGCAGTGACTGGGGTAAACCCAGCAGCAAAGATCAAGGATCTGAGCGACGAGCAAATTGAACAGCTGCGTGGCGAAGTGGCGAAGTTCACCACTGAAGGTGATCTGCGTCGCGAAATCAACATGAAAATCAAGCGCTTGATGGACCTCGGTTGCTATCGCGGTCTGCGTCATCGTCGTGGTCTGCCAGTACGCGGTCAGCGTACCAAGACCAACGCGCGTACCCGTAAAGGTCCGCGTAAGCCGATCCGCAAGTAATCGCCCCAGCGAATCGACAGGAAAATTATCATGGCAAAACCTGCTGCTCGTCCTCGTAAAAAAGTTAAAAAGACAGTGGTTGATGGCATCGCCCACATCCATGCATCTTTTAACAACACCATCGTGACCATCACCGACCGTCAAGGTAACGCGCTTTCTTGGGCTACCTCCGGTGGTTCGGGTTTCCGCGGTTCCCGCAAGTCCACCCCGTTCGCTGCTCAAGTAGCTGCTGAACGTGCTGGTCAAGCTGCGCTGGAATATGGCCTGAAAAACCTCGACGTTAACGTCAAGGGTCCAGGTCCAGGTCGTGAGTCCGCTGTCCGTGCTTTGAACGGCTGTGGCTATAAGATCGCCAGCATCACCGACGTGACGCCAATCCCGCACAACGGGTGCCGTCCGCCGAAGAAGCGCCGCGTGTAATCCAGGAGATTGTAAAGAATGGCTCGTTACATTGGTCCAAAATGCAAACTCGCTCGTCGCGAAGGCACCGATCTCTTCCTGAAGAGCGGCGTGCGCGCGATCGAATCGAAGTGCAACATTGAAGCAGCACCTGGTATCCACGGCCAACGCCGCGGTCGTCAGTCCGATTACGGCACCCAACTGCGTGAAAAGCAGAAGGTCCGTCGTATCTACGGCGTTCTCGAGCGTCAGTTCAGCGGCTACTACAAAGAAGCTGCTGGCAAGAAAGGTGCAACCGGTGAAAACCTGCTGCAACTGCTCGAATGCCGTCTGGACAACGTTGTATACCGTATGGGCTTTGGTTCGACTCGTGCCGAATCCCGTCAGCTGGTATCGCACAAATCCGTCAGCGTTAACGGCCAGACCGTAAACGTGCCGTCGTACCAGGTTCGTGCTGGTGACGTGGTCGCGATTCGCGAGAAAGCAAAGAACCAACTTCGCATTGTCCAAGCTCTCGATCTGTGTGCCCAACGTGGCCGCGTAGAATGGGTAGAAGTAGACACTGAGAAGAAGTCGGGCGTTTTCAAGAACGTTCCAGCTCGCAGTGATCTGTCCGCCGACATCAACGAAAGCCTGATTGTCGAGCTCTACTCCAAGTAAGGGCTAGAAAATAGGTGCATCCATGCAGATTTCGGTAAATGAGTTCCTGACACCCCGCCATATTGATGTGCAGGTTGTCAGTCCAACCCGCGCCAAGATCACACTCGAGCCTCTCGAGCGTGGTTTTGGCCACACCCTGGGCAACGCGCTGCGCCGCATCCTGTTGTCCTCAATGCCCGGCTGTGCAGTAGTCGAGGCCGAGATTGACGGTGTGCTCCACGAGTACAGCGCCATCGAAGGTGTACAGGAAGACGTAATTGAAATCCTGTTGAACCTTAAAGGTCTGGCTATCAAGCTGCACGGCCGTGACGAAGTTACGCTGACCTTGTCGAAGAAGGGTTCGGGGGTGGTTACCGCTGCCGATATTCAGCTGGATCATGATGTCGAGATCGTTAATCCCGATCACGTAATCGCTAACCTGGCGTCTAACGGCGCCCTGAACATGAAGCTCGTAGTAGCTCGTGGTCGTGGTTATGAACCGGCCGACTCGCGTCAGAGCGATGAAGACGAAAGCCGCAGCATTGGTCGCTTGCAGCTTGACTCTTCGTTCAGCCCGGTTCGCCGTATCGCATACGTGGTGGAAAACGCCCGTGTCGAGCAGCGTACTAACCTGGACAAGCTGGTTATTGATCTGGAAACCAACGGTACTCTGGATCCTGAAGAGGCTATCCGCCGCGCTGCAACCATCCTGCAACAGCAGTTGGCTGCGTTCGTCGACCTCAAGGGTGACAGTGAGCCAGTGGTAATCGAGCAGGAAGACGAGATCGATCCGATCCTGCTTCGCCCGGTTGACGATCTGGAACTGACTGTACGTTCGGCTAACTGCCTTAAGGCGGAAAACATTTACTACATCGGCGACCTGATTCAGCGTACCGAAGTAGAACTGTTGAAGACTCCGAACCTGGGCAAGAAATCCTTGACTGAAATCAAGGACGTTCTGGCCTCCCGCGGTCTGTCCCTCGGCATGCGCCTCGACAACTGGCCGCCTGCAAGTCTTAAGAAGGACGACAAGGCGACTGCCTGATCGTCGTAATCACCGAACGTGAGTTTGGTAAGGAATGAACCATGCGTCATCGTAAAAGTGGTCGTCACCTGAGCCGTACCAGCTCGCACCGCAAGGCCATGTTTCAAAACATGGCGGTGTCGCTGTTCGAGCACGAGCTGATCAAAACTACACTGCCGAAAGCCAAAGAACTGCGTCGCGTTGCTGAGCCGCTGATCACTTTGGCCAAGACAGACAGCCTGGCTAACCGCCGTCTGGCTTTCGACCGTACTCGTTCGAAAGCTATCGTTGGTAAGCTCTTCAACGACCTGGGCAAGCGTTACGCTACCCGTGAGGGTGGCTACCTGCGCATCCTCAAGTGCGGTTTCCGCGCTGGTGACAACGCGCCTATGGCGTACGTTGAGTTGGTTGATCGTGCTACTGCTGGCGAAGCTGTATCCGCCGAGTAAGACGTCAGTCTGAAACAAGGAACCGGGCCTAGTGCCCGGTTTTTTGTGCCTGCAAGAAAAGTGAGTGCCGGCCGCAAATCGATTCGAGTGCTTTCCAGTCGTGCTGGCCATTAGTTTGTTTCTATTGATCACGATCAATTAATGAATTTGATGGTGTCATCTTCATGGTCAATACTCCCTCTCAGCCGATTAGCCGGCAGTTTCCAGGACTGAAGAGGAAGATTGAGCATGAGCCAAAACAAAACGCTGACTACCGCTAGCGGCGCACCCGTCGCCGATAACCAGAATTCCCGTTCCGCCGGCCCTCGTGGCCCGCTGCTGCTCGACGATTTTCACCTGATCGAGAAGCTTGCCCATTTCAACCGTGAAAACATCCCGGAGCGCCGTGTACATGCGAAGGGCTCGGGTGCTTACGGTACGTTCACCGTTACGCGCGACATTACCCGGTACACCAGCGCCAAGCTGTTCGAATCGGTGGGTAAGCAAACCCCTACGTTCCTGCGGTTCTCCACTGTCGGTGGCGAGCGCGGCTCGGCTGACACCGAACGCGATCCACGTGGTTTTGCGCTCAAGTTCTATACCGAGGAAGGCAACTGGGACATCGTGGGCAATAACACGCCAGTGTTCTTCATTCGCGACCCGTTGAAGTTTCCGGATTTCATCCACACCCAGAAACGCCTGCCGCAGAGCAACCTGAAAAGTGCACAGATGATGTGGGACTTCTGGTCGCACTCGCCTGAGGCGCTGCACCAGGTCACCATTCTGTTCTCCGATCGGGGGATCCCGGACGGCTACCGTCACATGCACGGCTTCGGCAGCCACACCTACAGCCTGATCAGCGCCCAGGGCGAGCGTCACTGGGTCAAGTGGCACTACAAGACCAAGCAGGGCATCAAGAACCTGGCGCCGGCCGAGGCGGCGCGTCTGGCCGGTACGGATCCGGATTACGCTCAGCGTGATCTGTTTGGTGCGATCGAGCGCGGTGACTTCCCGAAATGGCGGGTATGCATCCAGATCATGACTGAGGCCCAGGCCGCGGCGCATTACGAAAACCCGTTCGACGTGACCAAGACCTGGTCGCAGAAGGAGTTCCCGCTGATTGAAGTGGGTGAGCTGGAGCTCAACCGTAATCCGCAGAACTACTTCGCTGAAGTCGAGCAGGCAGCCTTTGGTCCAAGCAACATGGTGCCAGGGGTGGGTCTGTCGCCGGATCGTATGCTGCAAGGTCGGGTTTTTGCCTACGCGGATGCCCACCGCTACCGCGTCGGTACCAATCACCAGCAACTGCCAGTGAATGCGCCCCGCAGTCCGGTCAACAGCTACCAGCGCGACGGCTCGATGGCGTTTGGCAGTAACGGTGGTGCGACACCTAATTATGAGCCCAACAGCTACGTGGATGCGCCCAAGCAGGCCCCTCGTTTTGCCGAGCCGGCGTTGGCGTTGAATGGTGCGGCTGATCGCTACGATCACCGTGAAGACACCGACTACTACAGTCATGCCGGTGCGTTGTTCCGGTTGATGAGCGATGAGCAGAAAGCCCTGCTGATCAGCAACATTGCCGGTGCCATGGCGGGTGTTTCCGGTGATGTGGTCGATCGCCAGCTGCAGCATTTCTTCAAGGCCGACCCGGCCTACGGCGATGGCATCGCGAAGGCGTTGGGCGTACAGCTTAACTAAGTCTAAACGATAAGCAGAACCGCCCTCATTTGGGCGGTTTTTGCGTTATTTAAACTGTTTTTCTCAGAATATCTTCGCTTTTATCGCGCGATTCGAGTGACCAAACGGTCGCCTTGGTTCAAACTACAGACTTTCAAGCAGGGAGATGTAGGGCGATGCAAGGTCACCCAGACGTAATCGATTACCTCAACACATTGCTCACGGGCGAACTGGCAGCGCGTGATCAGTATTTCATCCATTCGCGGATGTATGAGGACTGGGGCTTTACCGAGCTCTACGAGCGCATCAATCACGAAATGGAAGAAGAGACTCAGCACGCCGATGCACTGATGCGCCGGATCCTGATGCTTGAAGGCACGCCACGCATGCGTCCGGACGACCTGGACATCGGGACGACGGTGCCTGACATGTTCGCCGCCGACCTGCGCCTGGAGTACAAGGTGCGTGCCGCGCTCTGCAAAGGCATCGAGCTCTGCGAGCGACACAAGGATTACATCAGCCGCGACATGCTGCGCATTCAGTTGGCCGATACCGAAGAAGATCACACCTACTGGCTGGAGAAACAGCTGGGCTTGATCAAGCTGATCGGTCTGGAGAACTACCTGCAATCGCAGTTCTAACGCGCCTGCAGAACGCACAAAAAAACCCCTGGCACTGAATAAGTGCCAGGGGTTTTTTCATGGGGCAGTGTTAAGCCCGATCACGTTCCAGCAGCGGCTTGAGGTAGTACCCGGTATGGGACTGCTTCATCTCCGCTACTTCTTCAGGCGTGCCCACGGCAATGATCTGGCCGCCCTTGGAGCCACCTTCCGGCCCTAGGTCCACCAGCCAGTCGGCCGTCTTGATCACATCCAGGTTGTGTTCGATCACCACCACGGTATTACCGTGGTCGCGCAGGCGATGCAGGACGTCGAGCAGTTGCTGGATGTCCGCGAAGTGCAGGCCGGTGGTCGGCTCATCGAGGATGTACAGGGTCTTGCCGGTGTCGCGCTTGGATAGCTCGCGGGACAGCTTCACCCGTTGTGCCTCACCCCCCGACAGCGTTGTCGCTGATTGCCCCAGCTTGATGTACGACAGGCCCACATCCATCAACGTCTGGAGCTTGCGCGCCAGGGCTGGAACCGCATCGAAGAACACTCGCGCCTCTTCAATGGTCATCTCCAGGGTTTCGTGGATGCTCTTGCCCTTGTACTTGATCTCCAGGGTTTCACGGTTATAGCGCTTGCTCTTGCAGACGTCGCACGGGACATAGATGTCCGGCAGGAAGTGCATCTCGACCTTGATCAGGCCATCGCCCTGGCACGCTTCGCAGCGTCCCCCCTTCACGTTGAACGAGAAGCGCCCCGGGCCATAGCCCCGGGAGCGGGATTCCGGCACGCCGGCAAACAGTTCGCGAATCGGCGTGAACAGCCCGGTGTAAGTGGCGGGGTTGGAACGTGGCGTGCGGCCGATCGGGCTTTGGTCGATGTCGACCACCTTGTCCAGGTGTTCCAGGCCCTTGATGCCGTCGTGAGCGGCGGCTTCCAGGGTGGTCGCACCGTTCAGTGCCGTGGCGCTGAGGGGGAACAGGGTGTTGTTGATCAGCGTCGACTTGCCGGAACCGGATACGCCGGTCACGCAGGTCAGCAGGCCAATCGGGATATCCAGGTCGACATTGCGCAGGTTGTTGCCCCGGGCGCCTTTGAGCGACAGCGAGAGCTTCTTGTTGCGCGGCGTGCGCTTGGCCGGCACTTCGATCTTGACCCGGCCGGACAGGTACTTGCCCGTCAGCGAGTCCGGGTGGGCCATGACTTCGGCGGGTGTGCCTTCGGCGACGATATGCCCGCCATGCACACCCGCGCCCGGGCCGATGTCCACCACATAGTCGGCCAGGCGAATGGCGTCTTCGTCGTGCTCGACCACGATCACGGTGTTACCGATGTCGCGCAGATGCTTGAGTGTCCCCAGCAAGCGGTCGTTGTCCCGTTGGTGCAGGCCAATCGACGGTTCGTCGAGGATGTACAGCACACCTACCAGCCCGGCGCCGATCTGGCTGGCCAGGCGAATGCGTTGTGCTTCACCGCCTGACAGGGTGTCGGCGCTGCGGTCCAGCGACAGGTAGTCGAGGCCGACGTTGACCAGGAACTGCAAGCGCTGGCGGATTTCCTTGAGGATCTTGTCGGCGATTTCGCCGCGGCGACCGGGCAGGCTCAGCGTGCCGAAGTAGTCGCACGCATCACCGATCGGCAGGTTGGTCACGGCCGGCAGCGTTTTCTCGCCCACCCACACGTGCCGCGCTTCGCGCCGCAAGCGGGTGCCACGGCAGTCCGGGCACGGTTGGGTGCTGAGGAACTTGGCCAGCTCTTCGCGTACCGACGCGGATTCGGTTTCGCGGTAGCGACGGTCCAGGTTCGGCACGATGCCTTCGAACGGGTGTGAGCGTTTGACGATGTCGCCACGGTCGTTCAGGTATTTGAAGTCGACGTTCTGCGTACCGCTGCCATGCAGGATGACCTTTTGCTGGTCCGTCGGCAGTTGGCCGAACGGCACTTCCAGGCTGAAGCCGTAATGCGAGGCCAGGGAGCCGAGCATCTGGAAGTAATAGACGTTACGCCTGTCCCAGCCGCGTATCGCGCCTTCGGCCAGGGTCAGTTCGCTGTTGACCAGGCGCTTGATGTCGAAGAACTGCTTGACCCCCAGGCCGTCACAGGTCGGGCAGGCGCCGGCGGGGTTGTTGAAGGAGAACAGCTTGGGCTCCAGCTCGCTGATGGCGTGGCCGCAGATCGGGCAGGCGAAACGCGCGGAGAAGATCATCTCCTCACCTGGCTCGTCGTCCATCGGAGCAACCAGGGCAATGCCATCGGCCAGTTTCAACGCCGTTTCGAAGGACTCGGCCAGACGCTGTTGCAGGTCGTCGCGCACCTTGAAGCGGTCGACCACGACGTCGATCGAGTGCTTCTTCTGTTTATCCAGCTTCGGCAGTTCGTCCAGCTCGCAGAGCCTGCCGTTGACCCGGGCCCGGACAAAGCCCTGGGCGCGCAGTTCTTCGAAGACCGACAGGTGTTCGCCTTTTCGCTCGCGGATCACCGGGGCCAGCAGCATCAGCTTGCTGCCTTCGGGTTGGGCCAGGACCAGGTCGACCATCTGGCTGACGGTCTGGGCTTCCAGTGGAATGTCGTGATCCGGGCAGCGCGGAATACCGGCGCGGGCGTAAAGCAGGCGCAGATAGTCGTAGATTTCGGTGATGGTGCCGACGGTGGAGCGCGGGTTGTGCGAGGTCGATTTCTGTTCGATGGAAATCGCTGGCGACAGGCCTTCGATGGTGTCGACGTCAGGCTTTTCCATCATCGACAGGAACTGTCGGGCGTAGGCCGACAGTGACTCGACATAGCGTCGCTGACCCTCGGCGTACAGCGTGTCGAATGCCAGGGAAGACTTGCCAGACCCGGACAAGCCGGTGATGACGATCAGCTTGTCCCGTGGCAGGGTCAGGTCGATGTTCTTCAGGTTGTGGGTTCGAGCCCCACGAATCAGGATCTTGTCCAAGATGGCCTCGCTTGGCGGGCGTCGAAAACCCAAGAGTATACGGCCAAATACTGGATGGATGCACACTGTCAAATGAGCGCGGCGCAGCCTTACATGAAGAGTCTGTCATCCGTGCGCGTCAAAGCGTCACCCTATACCCCGTCAACCGATGGGACTGGTAGAATCGCCGCCGGTTCACATGAGGTAATTCCATGCACGATCCCCACAGCGAACGCATGAGTGGTAGCGAGACCCGCGCAGCAAGCGGTCTGGCCCTGGTGTTCGCGTTCCGTATGCTTGGCATGTTCATGGTGTTGCCAGTACTGGCGACCTACGGCATGGACCTGGCAGGCGCGACCCCGGCCCTGATCGGCCTGGCGATTGGTGCCTATGGCCTGACACAGGCACTGTTCCAGATTCCGTTCGGGGTGATTTCAGACCGTATCGGTCGGCGCCCGGTGATTTACCTGGGGCTGATCGTCTTCGCCCTGGGCAGTGTGCTGGCTGCCAATGCCGATTCGATCTGGGGCGTGATCGCCGGACGCATCCTGCAAGGTGCCGGGGCGATCTCCGCAGCGGTCATGGCCTTGCTGTCCGACCTGACTCGCGAACAACACCGCACCAAGGCCATGGCCATGATTGGCATGACCATCGGCCTGTCGTTTGCCGTGGCCATGGTGGTCGGGCCGTTGCTGACCCGCGCATTCGGGCTGTCTGGCCTGTTCCTGGCGACGGGCGGCATGGCGTTGATCGGCATCCTGATCGTGATGTTCATGGTGCCGCGCTCCACCGGCCCTCTGCAGCACCGCGAATCCGGCGTGGCCCGCCAGGCCCTGATGCCGACGCTCAAGCACCCGGACCTGCTGCGCCTGGACCTGGGTATTTTTGTGTTGCACGCGATGTTGATGTCGAGCTTCGTCGCCTTGCCGCTGGCGCTGGTCGAGAAGGCCGGGCTGCCCAAGGAGCAGCACTGGTGGGTATACCTGACCGCGCTGCTGATTTCCTTCTTCGCCATGATCCCGTTCATTATCTACGGCGAGAAGAAACGCAAAATGAAACGAGTTTTACTCGGTGCCGTCGTGACGCTGATGCTCACTGAGCTATTCTTCTGGCAGTTCGGCGACAGCTTGCGGGCTCTGGTGATCGGGACGGTGGTGTTCTTTACCGCCTTCAATCTGCTGGAAGCTTCGTTGCCGTCGCTGATCAGCAAGGTTTCACCGGCAGGCGGCAAGGGCACGGCGATGGGGGTTTACTCCACCAGCCAGTTCCTCGGTTCGGCACTCGGCGGGATCATGGGTGGCTGGATGTTCCAGCATGGCGGTCTGTCGGTTGTGTTCCTCGGATGCGCAGGTCTGGCTGCCCTCTGGCTGGCCTTTGCTGTTACCATGCGTGAACCTCCCTATGTGACGAGCCTGCGCTTGCCGTTATCGCCTGAAGCGGTCCGCGAAGCCGGTCTGGTCGAGCGCCTTTTGGCCGTTGTAGGGGTAACAGATGCCGTTGTAGTCGCTGATGAAGCGGCGATCTACATCAAATTGGACACCGAACTATTGGATCGCACCACCCTCGAGCGCCTGGTCAACAACCCGGCGCCGACAGCGTGCGAAGCCTAGGAGAACGTTATGGCCCGTGGGGTTAACAAAGTCATATTGGTCGGTACTTGCGGCCAGGATCCCGAAGTTCGCTACTTGCCTAACGGTAACGCCGTGACCAACCTGAGTCTGGCGACCAGCGAACAGTGGACCGACAAGCAAACCGGTCAGAAAGTCGAAAAGACCGAATGGCACCGTGTGTCGATGTTCGGCAAGGTTGCAGAGATCGCCGGCGAATACCTGCGTAAAGGTTCGCAGGTCTACATCGAAGGCAAGCTGCAGACCCGCGAGTGGGAAAAAGACGGTATCAAGCGTTACACCACCGAAATCGTGGTCGACATGCAAGGCACCATGCAGCTGCTGGGCGGCCGTCCACAGGGCGACCAACAAGGCCAGGGCGGCGGTAACAACTACCAGCAATCCGCTCCGCGCCAGCAGGCTCCGCGTCCTGCACCGCAACAACAGCCGCAGCGTGAGTCGCGTCCAGCGCCACAGCAACAGGCCGCACCGCAGCCGGCTCCGGATTTCGACAGCTTTGATGACGATATTCCGTTCTAGGCAGTAACACGCTTCAAGCCACAAGCTGCAAGCTGAAAGAACCCGCGCTTCGGTCCACGAAACGCGGGTTTTTTGCTTTCGTTTGCCGCTTAACGCTGCGCGAAGCGCAACATATCCGCATTCACCTGCTCTTTATGGGTATCCGTCAGCCCATGGGGCGCCCCCGGATAGACGATCAGTTCGGCGTGCTCGATCAATCGCTTGCTCTCCAGCCCCGCCGCCTGGATCGGCACGATCTGGTCATCGTCGCCATGGATGATCAGGGTCGGCAGATCAAACTTCTTCAATTCCTCGCGAAAGTCGGTTTCCGAAAACGCCTTGATGCTGTCGAGGGTGTTTTTGTGACCGCCCATCATGCCTTGCATCCAGAACGAATCGATCAGCCCTTGGGATGATGTCGCGCCTGGGCGGTTGAAGCCGAAGAACGGGCCGCCGGCAATGTCCTTGTACAGCTGCGAGCGGTCGGCGATGGAGCCGGCGCGGATGCCGTCGAAGACTTCGATCGGCAGGCCCTTGGGGTTGGTTTCGGTCTTGAGCATCAAGGGCGGTACCGCGCTAATCAGCCCGGCCTTGGCCAGGCGCCGGGTGCCGTGGCGGCCGATGTAACGCGCGACTTCGCCGCCGCCGGTGGAGAAGCCGAAGAGGATCACGTTGTGCAGGTCGAGGTGTTCGATCAGCTCGGCGAGGTCGTCGGCGTAGTGATCCATGTCGTTGCCATCCCACGGCTGGCTCGAGCGCCCGTGACCGCGGCGATCATGGGCGATGGCGCGAAAGCCGTTGCTGGCAAAGTGCAGCATCTGCGATTCCCAACTATCGGCGCTCAGCGGCCAACCGTGGCTGAACACCACCGGTTGCCCGTGGCCCCAGTCCTTGTAATACAGGGTGTTGCCTTCGCGAGTCGTGAGAGTAGCCATGTCTTTCGTCTCCAATGAATGCTCAGGTGGGTGAGGCTCAGTGGTGGGCAGCCAGAAACGTTTCGGTGGACACCACATTGGCGTAGGCAAAGCCCAGGGCCGACATGAACGCGGCATGGACCTGGGCGGCCGGCACAATCAGACCGTTGAACTCCAGGTCGCGGGTCGCACAGGCGTCGTGGATGACCGTCACGGTGTAGCCAAGGTCGGCCGCGGCTCGAGTGATGCCATCGACGCACATGTGACTCATGCTGCCGACGATCACCAGGTTCTCGATGCCTTGCTGGTCGAGGATTGACTGTAGTTCGGTTTCGCGGAACGAGTTGACGAAGTGCTTGAGCACCACCGGTTCGTCATGGCGGTTGAGGACTTTGGGGTGCAGCTTCGCGCCTTCGGAGCCCGGGGTGAAAAACGGTGCCGCGTCGGAGGTGAATTCGTGGCGGATGTGCACCACCTGATCACCAGCCTCGCGAAAGGCCTGGATCAGTTTCGCGGCGTTATCGGCGGCCGCGTCTGCACCGACCAGCGGCCACTTGCCTTGGGGGAAGTAGTCATTCTGGATATCGACTACGATGAGTGCTTGCTTGGCCATGGGTGTTTCCTCGAACGCTTGGATGTGGCACGAAGTATCGGGTTTGGCAGGCGTTTCGAGGATTGGCCGCACCGACAATAGCAGGGGGAAAACTGACAATGGCCATGGAACGTGCAGTCGCCGAATTGGGCGTGCTGATCTATCCCGGCGCACAGCTGGCCGCGGTACACGGCTTGACCGATCTGTTTGGCGTTGCCGATCGTATTGCCACCGAGCATCAGAGCGCGCAGCTGCCGCTGTTGCGGATCAGCCACTGGCAAACTGATGCCGACCAGGCACCCAGACGCACCTACGACAGTCATCCCGGTCCCGAAGGGGCGCTGGTGGCACTGTTGATCCCGCCATCGATTGGCGGCTTTTCCGAAGGCCAGGCATCACCCGCGCTGATCGAATGGATACGTCGGCAACATGCTGCTGGCGCGACCTTGGGGGGCGTGTGCGTAGGCTCGATCCTGCTGGCCGAAAGCGGTCTGCTCGATGGTCGCAGCGCCACTACCCACTGGACCTCGGCCAAGCCGTTCGCCGCGCGTTACCCGAAGATCAAACTCCATGCCCATAAGCCCATCGTCGACGATGGCGACCTGATCACCACCGCCGGCCTGATGGCCTGGTCCGAGCTGGGGTTGCGGCTGGTCGATCGCTTGCTGGGGCCGAGCATCGCCACTGGCACCGCGCGTTTCCTGGTGGTCGAGCACAGCGACAGCGCCAGTCAGTGCGGCAGCAACTTTGCGCCGATCCTGAGCCATGGCGACGCGGCGATTCTCAAGGTTCAGCACTGGTTGCAAGGCAATGGCGCGGTGGAGGTTTCAGTGAGCGTGATGGCGCAACAGGCCGGGCTTGAGGAACGGACGTTCCTGCGGCGCTTTCGTGCGGCGACGGGTTTGAAACCCACCGAGTACTGCCAGCACCTGAGGGTCGGCAAGGCCCGGGAGATGCTCGAGTTCAGCAACGGCACCATTGATCACATTGCCTGGAGCGTGGGCTATGCGGATCCGGGGGCGTTTCGCGCCACGTTCAAGAAAATCACCGGGTTGGCGCCCAGCGATTACCGCGCACGGTTCGGTGTGAGCCCTTCGCCAGTGGTGTCGCGATAGCGGGGACGAGCTGATCGTGCGGCCTGCCGGAGTGCCGGTCGTCGTCGTGCAGAATAAAACGCAGCCGTAGCCACTACTGTTGTAACAGCGGGTGGAGGTTGCCCGTGTCGGGCTGTCGGCGGGGTTGGCCTGGTCCCAGCACCCCTTCAGCGACATTCATCGAGCGCAGATGGCAGGGGGACGCATGACCCCGACAAATCGCAAAAAGCTGGTGGTTGCCCACTCGACCCGAGCCGAAGCGCCGCTTCACGAAGTCGAGACCAACCGTGCGCTGGCCCAATGGCTGGCGCAGATTCTCGGCTGGCCGTACGGCGGCAGCTTTGACCCGGACCTGCATGGCGGACACGACCTCTACCTGCTGCCCAGCCAGACCCTGGTGGGCGCTGCCGAGGCCCGGCAGTTGGGGGTCAAGGGACCGGAAGATCTGTGGGGTGGCTACGTTGACCATGCTTTCATCTGCACCAAGGCGATTGTTCACGGTTTATTGAACCGGGATGCGCTGGCGCCTGAAGGCTGGGTCACGCTGTTCCCCGAGCGGGTGCGCAAGGTGGTGCTCGATGGCATCAGCGTGTTTTCGCTGGCGGACGCGCGGTTGGCGGCCGAGCAGTTGCTCGAGCACGGTCCGATCCGCCTGAAGCCGATTAATGCCTGCGCCGGACGTGGCCAGGAAGTGATCCGCAGCCTCGACTTCTTTAGAAGGTTCCTCACCCGTCCCGATACCGACGCGTTGTTCGCCGCCGGCGTGGTGCTGGAACAGGAGCTGAAAAATGTCGTGACCCACAGCGTCGGCCAGAGCTTCATCGGCGACAGGGTCCTGAGCTATTGCGGCCAGCAGCACCTGACCGAGGACGGGCAGGGCGAGAAGGTCTATGGCGGTTCGGACTTGCTGGTGGTGCAGGGCTACTACGACGATCTGCTCAAATTGCCGCTGGCCGATGACATACGCCTGGCGATCGAGCAGGCCCAGGTGTTCGACAGCGCGGCGGACGAGTGCTACCCCGGGTTCTATGCCTCGCGCCGCAACTACGATATCGCCCAAGGGCTGGACGCCAACGGCCAGAAGCGTAGCGGTGTACTCGAGCAGTCCTGGCGCGTGGGCGGTGCCAGCAGTGCGGAGGTGGCGGCGTTGCAGAGCTTCGTCAATCACCCGGCGGTGGACGCGGTCTGCGTGTCGGCGGTGGAAACCTACAGTGACCGCCCCTTGCCCGCAGGCGCCATCGAGGTCTATCGCGGCCCGGCAGCAAACAGTGAATGCCTGCTCAAGTACGTAACGGTCAAACCCTATGACGGCCAAAAGCGAAACCATTGACATCGAGGTCGACGGCGAATGCATGAGCGCGACCTTCCTCACCCCCAAATCCAGGGTGCCTGGCGTGTTGTTTGTGCATGGCTGGGGCGGTAGCCAGGAACGGGACCTGGAGCGGGCCAAGGGCATCGCCGGCCTTGGCTGCGTGTGCCTGACCTTCGACCTGCGCGGGCACACCGGTGGCACGGGCATTTCCCTGTCCCGTGTCACCCGTGAAGACAACCTCAGGGATTTGCTGGCGGCCTATGACCGCTTGCTCGCACACCCGGCCATCGATACCTCGGCGGTGGCGGTGGTGGGAACCAGTTATGGCGGCTACCTGGCGGCCATCCTCAGCACGTTGCGGCCGGTACGCTGGCTGGCGTTGCGAGTCCCGGCGCTGTACCGCGACGAGCGGTGGGACGCCCCCAAGCGCGACCTCGACAAACAGGATCTGCTGGATTACCGCAGCCGACTGGTGCCCGCCGACAGCAATCGAGCGTTGCATGCCTGCTCGCAATTTACCGGCGATGTGCTGCTGGTGGAGTCGCAAAGCGATGAGCATGTGCCTCACGCGACGTTGATGAGTTATCGCGCGGCGTTTCAGCATACCCATTCCATGACTCACCGGATCATCGATGGCGCCGATCACGCCCTGAGCGAGCCGGTGGCGCAACAAGCCTACACGTCGATCCTGGTCGGCTGGATCACTGAAATGGTGGTGGGTGAGCGTCTGAGCATCATTCAGTCGAGCTGAAGGTTGCCCTGTTTGCAGCCAGGAGGGTGATCGGGTTCAGTCAGGTTTTTTCTCGATGCGCAGCGCCCTGGCCCGGGCTTCGATCAGCAGGTACATGGCCACGGTGATCAACAGCGGCAGGAGGAAATAGATCGCCCGATAGGCAATCAGCCCGGCAATCAGGCCGCCGCGTGAGGCCTGGTGTTGCAGCAGCGCGACGAACACCGCCTCAAGCACGCCGAGCCCGGCAGGAATGTGGGTGATGACCCCGGCGATGGCGCTGATCAGCAAGACCCCGAGCACCAGCGGGTAATCGAGCTTGCCGGGCAACAGGGTGAAGATCACGGCCGCCATCAACGACCAGTTCAGCGCACCCAATGCCAGTTGCAGCAACGCCATGTGCAGGGAGGGCAGGCTGATTTCCACGCCGCGAACAACCCACGCGCGACGCCCGGAAAACCGACAGGCTGCCAGATACCCCGCGCTCACCAGCAGCAACAGGACGCCCACGCCTTGCAGTGCGGCGCTGCTGAGTGACCAGCCCGGCGGCATGTGCACCCGGCCGCTGCTGAAGATCGCACCGGCCACGACCATGTAGCCAAGCCAATTGGTGGCCAGGCTCAGCCCCAGGATCCTGGCGATATTGCCTTTGCTCACGCCCAGCCGTGAATACAAGCGATAGCGCATGGCGACGCCCCCGACCCAGGCGCTGAGGTTGAGGTTGAAGGCGTAGCTGATGACGCCCACGGGCAGGACTTGCCGCCAGCTCAGGCGTTGGCGGATGTAGGTGCGGCCGATCAGGTCGAAGCAGGCGTAGGTCAGGAAGCTCAGTAGGGTGAGCGTCGAGGCGATGATCAGCGTGCGCACTTTGAAAGCGGCCAGGGTGTCGAACACTTCGTTCCAGTCGATGCGCTGGGCGAGCAGTGTGAACAGCACGATCAGCAGTAAAAAGAACAGCGCGGTGAGGGGCTTCTTCACGCGATGCCAGCGCGAGTGCCACTGTCCGGCATGGGACTCAGGGCGGTTCATGGGGCTCGCCGGCGGGCTGGGTGGGCGCTGTGAATGGCTGCAGGCGGGCTTTGTGCGCCGGTAGCCAGCCGGCCCAGGCAGGAAAATGGCGCAGGCAGTGAAAGACCAGGAAGCCGATGGTCATGCGCCACAGCAGCCCTCGGGGTGACGGGTTGACGGGCATGACGGTGCAATGCTCGTGGCTCAGTTGATCCAGGCGCTCGAACAACTCGCGATTGAACGCCTGGTCGCGAATCAGCACGTTGGCTTCAAGGTTCAGCGACAGACTCAAGGGGTCGAGGTTGCTGGAGCCGACGGTGCTCCAGTCCCCGTCCACCAGGGCCACTTTGCCGTGCAACGGGCGGTCGCAGTATTCGTAGATGACCACCCCGGATTTTTGCAGGTAGTCATAAGTCTGGCGCGCGGCGAGCTTGGCCACCCGCATGTCTGGCTGGCCTTGCAGGATCAGGCGTACCTCGACGCCACGGCGGGCGGCGTTGCGAATCTCGCGCAGCAGGTGGTAGCCCGGAAAGAAGTAGGCGTTGGCGATCACCACGCGCTGGCGGGCACTGCGTAGTGCCTGCAAGTACGCGTCTTCGATGTCCCTTGGGTGGTCGCGGTTATCGCGGTAAACCAGTCGCACCTGACCGCCGTGACCGTTGAGCGCCAGTTCCATACGCTGGCGCTTGCGACGCCGCCAGCCATAACGGGCCCTGGCGCGGCGACCGTTTTGCACCAGCACAAAGTGATGGATATCCACCACCGCCGGGCCTTCGATCAGGACGGCGTAATCCTGTTTGGCTTCGGGACCGAAGTCGGCCAGGTGATCGGCGCTGAAGTTGATCCCGCCGATAAACGCGAGGGTGCCATCCACCACCACGATCTTGCGGTGCAGGCGGCGGAACCAATTGGTGCGAATGCCCAGGCGTCGTGGCGCAGGGTCGAACAGTTGCAACTGAACCCCGGCATCGCACATCGCCAGCAGGAATTCACTGGCCACTTCACCGCAGCCAAAGCCGTCCAGGCTGACGGTGACCCGCACACCCCGCTGCGCGGCCTCGATCAGAATCTGCTGCAATTCGTTGCCGACCTTGTCCTCGAACAGGATGAAGGTCTCCAGCAGGATTTCGTTGCTGGCCTGACGCAACGCCTCGAACACCTTGGGGAAATAGGCCTCGCCGTTCTCCAGCAACTCGACACGGTTACTGCCGTGCCAGCCATAGTCGAGGTCGTTCAGTGCGCGGTCGCTGCTGGCCAGCTCCGGTGCCTCGGTGGTTGGCCTGAGCCCTGTTTTTTCCAGAGGAGCGCTGCTCATGGCTCGATCTCCACCGACAGCGGGACGTGATCGGAAAGGTGTGACCAGGGGCGCGCGGTCAGTACCTGCGGGCGATGGGTCTTGAGATTGCGCACGTAGATGCGGTCCAGGCGTAGCATTGGCAGCCGCGCCGGGAAACTGCGCGCCGGTTTGCCATGGTGTTCGGCAAACACTTCAAATAGCCCCCGGGGTTCGAGCAGGGCATCGGCGCGTTGGCGCCAGTCGTTGAAGTCCCCGGCGACAATCACTTTCGCCTCCGCCGGCAAGTCGTCCAGACGCCGGATCAGCAGTGTGAGCTGTTGAGTTCGATGGCTTTCACGCAGGCCCAGGTGTACACAGATGGCATGCACGTGCTGGTTGTCGCCCGGCAGGCACAGCACGCAATGCAGCAGGCCACGGCCCTCGTGACCACTGATGGACACGTCGAGGTTGTCATGGCGAATGATCTGGAATTTCGACAGCAGGGCGTTGCCGTGGTCGCCCTCCGGATACACCGCGTTACGCCCGTAGGCAAACTGCGGCCACAGGCTGTCGGCCAGGAACTCGTACTGGGGCATGCTCGGCCAGCGGCTGTAGCGCCGGGAGTGAGGTTCGTGGGTGCCATGGACCTCCTGCAAAAACACCACGTCGGCGGACACGCTGTGCACCGCGTCGCGCAATTCAGGCAGGATGAAGCGCCGGTTCAGCGCGGCGAAGCCCTTGTGGGTATTGACCGTCAACACGGTGAAACGGCGCACGCTGGCGGGGCGTTCGATCAGTCCGTCCGGTTGACACGCGTGCTCACCGTTACCACTGTCAAACGTCGCCATGTGTCCTCCCGCCGAATAGCCTTCGGGCTGCCCCCTGTTTGTGGATGACCGCCGAGCGGTCAAGAAAGTTTCGATGGGGCTACGGACGGTATCGGGGGGGGGGGGAATGTGCGGGTGTCAGAGCGCCGATGGGCATCTACGCTTGTAGCGACCGCTCAAGGCTGCGATCTTCTGTGTCCACCACCCCTCGTCAATAGGAGCGCCGCGTTTTGGCTCATCTCAAGGCTGCGATCTGGCTCGCGTTACTGCTGTGCATCGGCAGCCCCCAATGGTCGGAAGCAGCACTGCCCGGGCTGGCGGCTGTGAAGGGAACCGCGACAGCTGCGGAGCCCGAGCCGATCGTGCAGGGCGGTCTGCTCGGGGCAATCAGTAACAGCATCGATGACGCACAGGAAAAACTCGATCTCAACGAACACCTGGTCGAAGCCTGGCGCGAGCGGGCGGACCGGGCAGTCGATGAGGTGGACCAGTTGGTCAACGAGCCGTCGCCTCGTTCGAGCTGGCGCGTGACTGGCGACTTCGTGTTGTTGACCTGTGTGTGGATCGGTCTTTTTGCGCTGCTGCGGCTGCTGGGTGGCATGCTGGCCAAGCGCCTTGCAACGTCACGCATATTGCGTGCCCGCGAACGCGGCCGGGCGTTGCTCGACTACTTGCTGGGCTACACCTTGCCGGCCGCGGTCAGCCTGCCTGTGACGCTCTATATCAGCCTGCTTCTAGAAGCCTCGGCCGGTCGGGCGCTGGCGCTGTGCCTGGCCTATGCCACCAGCGCCGGCGTGTTTGCGGCTTCGCTGCTGTTGTCGCTGGTGGTGCTGTTCAACGTCGGGCACAAACGGTGTGCGGTGCGCATCGTTCGCCAGCACTGCCCAAGACCGTTATTCCTGATGGGGTTCCTGGTTGCCCTCAGCGACGCCTTGACCAGCCCGCAGATCGCCCATCGCCTGGGCGACAACCTCACCAGCAGTATCGCGGTGTTTACCGGGGTGTCGGCGTCGATCATTTTCGGCCTGCTGGTGATTCGCTTGCGCCGGCCGGTCGGCCAGATGATCCGGATTCTGCCACTGGCCCAGCGGACCAGTCAGCCGGCATTGCGCGAGACGTTGCGGGTCTTTTCCGGCGTCTGGTACTGGCCGATTCTGTTGATGGTGCTGGTCTCGGTGATCAACCTGATCGGCATTGGCGACGACAACCAGAAGGTGCTGCGCTGTGCGTTGTTCACCACCATCCTGCTGATCGCCACCGTGTTCATCAGCACCATGCTGCAACACATGTTCAAGTCCTCCGGTGCGCTGGCGGCGCAGCGCAGCAGTGCCTATAAAGAGCGTTTCCTCACCCTGTCCCACGCCTTGCTGCGGATCCTCATGGCGATTGCCTTCATCGACATCCTGGGGCGGATCTGGGGCGTGTCGTTGTTCGAGTTCGCGGTCAGCAATGCCGTTGGCCGGGCGATCAGCGATTCCCTGAGCCGCATCGGCTTGATCTTCCTGATCACCTGGCTGGTGTGGGTGGTGCTGGACACGGCCATCCATGAAGCGCTCAAACCCCCGGTCAACAAGCGCAATGCGCGCCAGCCCAGCACCCGGATCAAAACCATCCTGCCGCTGCTGCGCAACGCGATCAAAATCATCCTGGTGGTGATCTGCGCGATCACCACCATGGCCAACCTGGGGATCAACGTCGCTCCCTTCCTGGCGGGTGCCGGGGTGGTGGGGCTGGCGATCGGTTTCGGCTCGCAGCAGTTGGTGCAGGACGTGATCACCGGGTTGTTCATCATCGTCGAAGATACCCTGTCGATTGGCGATTGGGTGGTGCTCGACTCGGGCCATGCCGGCACGGTGGAAGGGTTGACCATCCGCACCCTGCGTCTGCGTGACGGCAAGGGGTTCGTGCACTCGGTGCCGTTCGGGCAGATCAAGGCTGTCACCAATCAGTCGCGGCAATTCGCCTTTGCGTATTTCTCGGTGCAATTCACCTATGACACCGACGTCGACAAGGCCATCTTGTTGATCCGCGAGGCGGGCCGCTCGATCAGCGAAGACCCGTTCCTCAAGTACAACCTGCAGGGGCCGCTGGAGGTCTTCGGTGTCGACAAGATGGACCTCAACGGCATGGTCCTGACGGCGCAGTTCCGAACGGTGTCGGGCGGGCAGTATGCGGTGAACAGGGCGTTCAACCTGCGCTTGAAAAAGCTTGTGGATAACAGTCCGTGGGTGCATTTCGCGCAAACTTATCCACAGCAGGTGCTGTTGCATGAGCGACACCTGGACAAACCCGAGGACAAGCACGAGGAAGACGCTGGCGCCAAGGACAGTCCAGGTGTGGTGCTGCCACAGTCGACGCGCAACCCGTAACCCCCTCGCCACGACGCACTCATTGGCCAATGGGTGGGGGTGTAACCGGGCGATCTACACTTTACGGATGACGGTTGCGCTTTAAACCCGCAAAATGCAAGGATTCTGGCAATTCTCAACGGCAACGCCCGTGGGTGCTGTCGACACAACCATCGTTCCAAACAGACTGGGCCTGCTGACTCTATGCGAATGCGCCTTATGTTACTGGGTGGCGGAAATGCCCTTGGGCAGGCGCTGATTCGCCTCGGTGCGGAGGAAGACATCGGTTTCCTCGCGCCCCGTCCACCCCAAGACGGCTGGGACGCCGCGAGCCTGACACAACTGCTCGACGACACGCGCCCTGACGCGCTGATCAACCTCGCCTACTACTTCGACTGGTTCCAGGCCGAAACGGTGGCCGAGGCACGTCTGGCGGCGCAGGAAAGAGCGGTCGAACGGCTGGCCGAACTGTGCCAGCACCACAACATCGTGTTGCTACAGCCTTCCAGCTATCGAGTATTCGATGGCTCGCGGGCAACGGCCTACAGCGAAAAAGACGAACCCGTCCCCTTGGGCCTGCGTGGCCAGGCCTTGTGGCGTATCGAGCAAAGTGTGCGCGCCACTTGCCCGCAACACGTGATGTTACGCTTTGGCTGGTTGCTCGATGACAGTGTCGAGGGCTCCCTTGGGCGGTTCCTGGCGCGTGCCGAGCTGACCGAAGAGTTGCTGTTGGCTGATGACCGGCGTGGCAACCCGACACCGGTGGATGACGCCGCGCGGGTGATCATTTCGGTGCTCAAGCAACTCGATTGCGCGGCGCCACTGTGGGGTACATACCACTACGCCGGGCATGAGGCGACCACGCCGTTGGCGCTGGGCCAGGCGATCCTCGCCGAAGCCCGCAACCTGCACCCGCTGGCCATCGAAGCACCGACCGCCCAGGCTCACGCCGCGCGCCCGGATGCCGCCGAAGAACCGCAACACGCGGTACTGGCCTGCAAGAAAATTCTGCACACCTTCGGGATCAAGCCTCGCGCCTGGCGCGCAGCCCTCCCGGCCTTACTGGATAGGTTTTATCGTCATGGCTGATGGCCCTGTTTTGATCACCGGCGGCGCCGGTTTCATTGGTTCGCACCTCACCGATGCCTTGCTCGCCAAGGGCCATTCGGTGCGTATCCTCGATGACCTGTCCACCGGAAAACGCAGCAACCTGGTGCTGGATAATCCACGGGTCGAGCTCATCGAAGGCGATGTGGCTGACGCCGCACTGGTGGCCAGGGCGATGGCCGGTTGCCGTGCGGTGGCGCACCTGGCCGCCGTGGCCTCGGTGCAAGCGTCGGTGGACGATCCGGTGCGTACGCACCAGAGCAACTTCATCGGCACCTTGAACGTCTGTGAAGCCATGCGCCAGGCGGGCGTCAAACGCGTGTTGTTCGCCTCGAGCGCGGCGGTCTACGGCAACAACGGTGAAGGTGAGTCGATCGACGAAGACACTGCCAAGGCACCGCTCACGCCCTACGCGTCGGATAAGCTGGCGAGTGAGTATTACCTCGACTTCTACCGTCGTCAGCACGGGCTGGAACCGGCCATTTTCCGCTTTTTCAATATCTTCGGCCCGCGCCAGGACCCCTCGTCGCCGTACTCCGGGGTGATCAGCATTTTCAGCGAGCGTGCGCAAAAAGGCCTGCCGATCACCGTGTTCGGCGATGGTGAGCAGACACGTGATTTCGTCTATGTCGAAGACCTGGTGGACTTGCTGGTGCAGGCCATCGAGGCGCCGGCACTGGAAGTGGGCGCGGTCAATGTCGGCTGGAACCAGGCGACCACCCTCAAGCAAATGCTCCAGGCCTTGAAAGAGGTGGTCGGTGACTTGCCTCCGATCACCTATGCACCGGCCCGCGCCGGTGACATCCGCCATTCCCGTGCCAATAACCAGCGGCTGTTGCAGCGCTTCACCTTCCCCGAGCAGACGCCGATGAGTGTCGGGCTGGCCCGGTTGTTGGGTCGCTGAGGGCGGTTCAACGGACAAAAAAAGGCGCCCCGAGGGGCGCCTTTTTTTTGGGTGTGACAGATCGCTTCTTGTGGCGAGGGAGCTTGCTCCCGCTGGAGTCCGGAGTACTCCTGAAACAGCGCTGGCGGCGTATCAGGTCTGACTCGCTCGCAGGCTGGTGGTTGCTTTGCAACCGAGCGGGAGCAAGCTCCCTCGCCACAGGTATGGGGTGTCGGGCTTAGAACTTGTAGCCCAGGCCCACCATGTAGACCCATGGATCCACGTCGATATCCACCTTGGCACGAGTGCCTGCGGCGAGAGCGTCGTTGTTCACGTAGCCGGTGGTATCGATGTCGATGTAGCGTACCTGGCCGTTGATCATGATGTGGTCGGTCAGCATGTAGTCGGCACCGACCTGCCATGCCAGGCCCCAGGAGCTGTCCGCGCGGAAGTTGTCGAAACCTTTGGCGCTGGCCTCGCTGCCCACGTGTTCGTCGTAGACCCAGGTGTAGTTGATGCCGGCACCCACATAAGGTTGGAAGTCCGACTTGTGGTCCAGCGGGTAGTACACCAGGCTCAGGGTGGGCGGCAGTTGCTTGATGGTACCGAGTTTGCCGTTGACCACGCCAAGCGCGGTGTTCTTGAGTTTGACGTCATGCTCGAACGGGGTGGCTGCCAGCAGTTCGATCGCCAGGTTATTGGTGATCATGTACGCGAAGTTCAGACCCAGCTGAGTGTCGCTGCTCAAGGTCGCCTTGCCGCCCAAGTCTGCACCCGCCAGCGGGCCTTGATCGACCTTGACGCTGGAACTGTCAGCGTCCGGGTTCACGGTGATGGCGCCGGCGCGGAGGATGATGTCGCCGGCTTCAAAGGCCTGGGCGAAGGGGGTTGCAAGCGCGAATGCAAGGAGGGAAGCGCTAAGCAATGACTTGTGCATGGGGGCTCCAAGGGACAATTTAAATTCTATGTCCCATTTTATGGAGCGCTCCGACACGGGACGTTGACACAGCTCAATGAAAGCGTGATGGCTCATTAAGATCGTTGCAACAGTACGCGGTCATCGTACGCGCTCGCTTGAGCGTAGACGTCAGGTCAGATCAGGCCAAAAAAATGCTGGACTCACTCCGGCAATTCGTACAGGTAAATCTTGTCCGCTTCCATCTGATACCCGGCATCCGCCAACTCGCTGGTGGTCGCCTTGACCTGCATTGCGCCTTCAATCCAGTACGGCTGGTACAACTCTTCGAGCTTCACGCCGACTTCGCTTCTGACATGAACGATCTGGTTCGACGGCGGTGGTGGAACATGGATGCAGGCGCCGAAGTAAGGCACCAACAGGAACTCGGTGGTGCGGCCAGCTTCGCTGACCTCCAGCGGCACGATGTACCCCGGCAGCCGGATGTGCTGACCGTCCAGGCTTTTCACCACCGGGGCATTGGGCATGTCCTGCCTGGCGGCTGGCGCGGACTCGGCCGACAGCGCATCGCTGATCTGCGACAGGTCGTGCAGCGGTTTCATATTTGGTACTTCGACAGGCGCGTCCGGCGGGATCATTTGCGACCAGGTCAGGTCCTTGGGCTCGGCCGCCCACAGCGGTAGCGCGACCAGCATCAACAGCGCAAGCAAGGCGCGGGGCATCTTCAACATCCTCATAAACGGATCGACAGGCCATCGGCCAGGGATTGGCGATAGGCGCGCCAGGCCGGCACGCTGCCCATCAGCAGGGCGGCGAGCAGGATGCCACCGAGCAGCGTCCATTCATACTCGCTTGGCCAGGCCAGCGGCAGGTACAAGCCGTAGTTGGACTGGATATACCCCTGGGCCACGGCGATCCCCAGGTACAGCAGGCCCAGGCCCACGACCACTCCGGACACGGCCTGGGAAAAGGCTTCCAGCACCAGCAATGTCGCGATATGCCAGGGCCGGGCGCCGACCGAACGCAGGATCGCCATTTCCCGGCGGCGCTCGTTGAGGCTGGTGAGAATCGCCGTGAGCATGCCGATCAATCCGGTCAGCACCACGAACAGCGATACCACGAACAGGGCTTTTTCGGCGGTGCCCATCAGGCTCCAGAGTTCCTGCAAGGCCACGCCCGGAAGGATCGCCAGCATCGGCTCGCCACGGAATTCGTTGATCTCGCGTTGCAGGGCGAACGTCGAGATCTTGTTGTTCAGGCCGAGCATGAACGCGGTGATGGCTTGCGGCGTGAGGTCCATGTTGCGCGCCTGGTCGGCACTGACACGACCATCGCCCCGGGCCGGTACGCCGTTGTGCCAGTCGACATGGATCGCTTCCATGCCTCCCAGGCTGATGTGCAGCGTGCGGTCGACCGGCGTACCGGTGCGTTTCAGGATCCCGACCACGGTGAAGGGTTTGTCGTCGTGCTTGACTAGGCTGATCGCCGCCACGCCGTGGGCCAGTACCAGTTTTGCACCGAGTGTGTAGTGCAGCGCCTCAGCCACTTCGGCACCCAGCACCACTTCGAACGGGTCCGTGGCGAAGGCTCGGCCGCTGGCCAGTTGCAGGTTTTGCTGGCGCCCGTATTGATAGTGCTGGAAGTAGGCGTCGGTGGTGCCCATCACCCGGTAGCCGCGATGGGAATCTCCCAGGGACATCGGGATCGCCCATTTCACTTTCGGGTTATTGGCGAAGTGCTCGAAGCTGTCCCAGCGGATGTTGTTGGTGGCGTTGCCGATGCGAAACACCGAGTACAGCAGCAGGTTCACCGAGCCGGAACGTGCGCCGACAATCAGGTCGGTGCCGCTGATGGTGCTGGCAAAACTGGCACGGGCTTCGGTGCGTACACGCTCCACGGCCAACAACAGGCACACGGAGAGGGCGATGGCGAGTGCCGTGAGGATCGCGGTGAAGCGGCGGTTAGCCAGGCTGGCCATGGCCAGACGAAACAAATACATCTCAGACCTCTGCGGGCGTGGTGGCGCGGTTGAGTTCGGCCAGCGACAGGTGGCGATCGAACAGCGGTGCCAGGCTCTGGTCATGGCTGACAAACAACAGGCTGGAGCCGGCCTCGCGACACTCGGCAAACAGTAGGCGGATAAAGGCTTCGCGAGCGTCGTAGTCGAGGGCCGAGGTCGGTTCGTCGGCGATCACCAGTTCCGGCTGGCCGATCAGCGCGCGGGCGGCGGCGACCCGTTGTTGCTGGCCGATGGACAGTGAGTCGGCGCGACGGCTGAGGATGTTTTCGTCCTTGAGGCCCAAGTGCGCCAGCAAGGTCGCTGCGGCGCTGTCGACACTGCCATGGCGCTGGATCGCCCGGTGGGCGCGCAGTCTGGAAAAGTGGCACGGCAGCTCGACGTTCTCGCGTACCGACAGAAACGGCAGCAGGTTGAACTGCTGGAAGATGTAGCCAGTATGGTCGACCCGAAAGCGATCGCGGGCACCGGCCGAGAGCTCGGTCAGCTCCTGGCCAAGCAGGCGCAGGCTGCCGCGATCGGGTTTCTGCACGCCGCCGAGCAAGCCTAGCAGGGTGGTTTTGCCACTGCCGCTGGGGCCCTTGAGGAACAGCGTTTCGCCGGGTTCCAGGCGAAACGCCGGGATGTCCAGCAAGGGCGGGTGACCGGGCCAGCTGAAACCCAGGTCCGACAGTTCGATGAGTGCTTGGGTCATGTGGAGCCGGTCCGGTTGGAGGTGAGCCCTGTGGGAGTGGGCGGCACTCAGAATTTCAGCGCAGCAGCGTTGGCGGTGACTTCAGCCCCTTGCTGGGCGCTCGGGCTGATGAGTTGTACCTGAATTTTCCGGGTGGCGGGGAAGGTCTTGAATACATTCGCCAGATCCAGTGTCTTCAGTGCGCCCGGGGCGGCGCAGGTGAACTGGTAATGCGCGTGGATTTCGCTGTGATCAGGGTGATGTTCTTTAGACGCAGCCCCTTTGCCGTCGGTGGCGTGGTCATCGTCGTCGTGCTCATCGGCGTGGGGCGTGTCACCGAACAGCGGGCTTTCCAGTTCCTGCTGGCTGACCACGCAGCGGGCGGCCTCGGGCAGGCTGAACAGGGTCAGCGGTTGCTCAAGCCGGGCGCGGACCGCCGCGACCTTGGCCTTGTCTTCTGCGCTGCTGGCCGCATGCTCGAAGCCCACCAGGTTCATCGCCGGGCTTTCCAGTTCCAGCTCCAGGGTCTGGCCATCGAGGACCGCGTTCAAGCGCCCGACACCATGTTCGTGAGCGCCGAGGCTGGCATGTTCATGGTCGTGAACCTCGGCCGCCTGGGCGACAGCCAGCGGCAGCAGAGCAAACGGCAAAGCGAGGAGCAGGCGGCGCATGGGGAGTCTCCGGAAGATGAATATTTTGTTATGTGATCTTATAACAATGCTGGCGAGAGTTTGACCGCATGCTTGGCGTTGCGCAAGGCGCGTGGGAGCATGTTCCTCATAAACAGGAGGAAAGCCCAATGTTGCGCATACGGGGAAGCATCGGCGACTGGCCGGTGGATTTGACGCTGGAACTCGATGACAGCGATTGGGCGAAACTGGGCGCGCAGCTGCAGGTCAGCCGAACCGATGGCGTCGTGCCGGTGGCCGGTACGCCGGTCAAGCCGGTGAGTCAGGACGATTCGTTATGGCAGCTTGCCAGGGAGCTGCTGCGCACGTCAGGGCAACTCACGGGGCCGGATCTGCTTGAGCAACTGGAGGGTTTGACCGGCAGCGCGGTGGCCGGCAAACGCTTGTTGGTGCGTTTGCGCCACAGTGCCGAGGTCAAGGTGCTGAGCGGCGGGGATACGCCGCTCTATCGCTGGATCGGGGCTTAGTACAGCGCGGCGAACAACTTGCGGCGGTAGGTGGTCACCAGCGGGTGATCGTTGCCCAGCAGTTCGAACACTTGCAACAAGGTCTTGTGCGGCAACCCTTCGCTGTAGCTGCGATTGCGGATAAACAGCTTGAGCAGGGAGTCCAGTGCCGGGTCGTATTGCTGGCGGGCCAGTTGCTGGATCGCCAGTTGGTAGATCGCCTCATCGTCCTGCGGATTTTGCGCCAGGCGCGATTTCAGGTCGGCGACATCCGGCAGGTCCGCGGCCTGGCCGAGGAACTGGATTTGCGCCTTGGCGCCTGCCAGCGCGGCTTTATGTTCATCGGTCTTGACGGCATCCAGCACGATCCGGGCTTCGCCCAGCTCACCGCGCTCTGTCAGGCAGCGGGCATAGAGGATCAGTGCGCGAGCGTTACTGTTGTCTTCCGTCAGCAGCCCTTTGAGCGTGGCTTCAGCCTCGGCGAAACGACCTTCATCGAACAACGCCTGAGCCTGTTCGAGCGGTTCGGCGGCGGGCGGTGGTGGCATCTGCACATGGGGCTCGAGCAGGGCGCGTACCGCGGATTCAGGCTGCGCACCGGCAAAACCGTCCACCGGCTGGCCATCCTTGAACAACACCACGGTCGGCAGGCTGCGAATGCCGAAGCGGGCAACGATATCTTGCTCGACGTCGCAATTGACCTTGGCCAGCAGCAACTCGCCCTGGTAGCTCTCGGCGATGGTTTGCAGCATCGGCATCAGCGCTTTACAGGGCGCACACCATTCGGCCCAGAAATCCACCAGCACCGGCTTGTGGAACGAGTTCTCGATCACCGACTGGTCGAAATCGGCGGTAGTGGCGTCGAAGATGTACGGCGTTTCCTGACTCATGGGGTCTCTCGAAAAACGTGGATGAGACAACTATACGGCTTGGCTGGGGCCGCCGAAAGCGCAGTGCACCGATCGTTCCCACGCTCTGCGTGGGAATGCCTCTTGTGACGCTCTGCGTCACGACGTCTAAGGGACGTGGAGCGTCCCGAGCCGCGCGTTACCACGCCGAGCGTGGGAACGATCATGTGCGTTTGGCGTGGTACAGGCTCACATGCCGAAACTCTTCGGGCTCGGCCAGATCCGGCAAGGTCATGGCTTCAAGCATCTCAAGCCGTTGATACAGGGGATGACGAAAGTCCCGAACCCGCGAATCCGCCACCAGTGCTTCACGGCCACGGCTGAGAAACTCATCGAGCAGCGGCAGGTTGGCGCGGTCGTACAAGACGTCGGCCACCAGGATCAGGTCAAAGCGATCGGCTTCGGCGAAGAAGTCCGTCGAGTAGCCGAGTTCGACCTCATTGAGTTCGGCATTCGCCCGGCAAGCGGCAATCGCCAGCGGATCCAGGTCGCAGGCCACCACTTCCAGGGCTCCGGCCTTGACGGCCGCGATCCCGGCAATCCCGGAGCCGGCACCAAAATCCAGTACGCGCTTGCCGGCGACCCACTGCGGACGCTCGGCCAGGTAACGGGCCATCGCCAGGCCGCTGGCCCAGCAGAAGCTCCAGTACGGCGGTTCATGCAGGATGCGCCGGGTTTCTTCCGGGCTGAAGGCGCGATCCATGTTGTCGCCATCGATCAGCCAGAGCTTCAGTTCGGTGGCGGGCAGCGGGCAGGGCACCAGCCGCGCGTCGCCGAGCAGTTCACTTAATGCCCGTTGCAGGTCGAGCGGTGCATTCATGGCGCTTTGACGAACTGCAACTGTCCCAGTGCCTGGGTGGTCGGTTGAAAGATGCGTTGCGCTGGCAGATGCAGGATCAACTGCCCGGACTGGCTGGCGCGACCACGCAGTTCGACACGGGCACCGGCGGGAAAGACGTCCGGGTTGAAGCGCAGATGAAACGGCAGCGCCTGGCTGGTACCGATCAGGTTGGCACTGGCGAGCAATTGCTGGGGGCGTGAGCGCTCGTCGATCACCAACAGCGCCAGTTCAACTTCGGCACCGGCCGGAACGCCCAGCAAGGCGCCGCTCAGTTCGCGTTGGTACGCGGGCAGGGGGCCCAAGTCGGCCGAGGCCCTGGCCTTCTTCTCGGCCATCTGTGGCGCGGGGCCGGGAGCAGGCTCGGAAGGTTTTGGCGCATCACTGCTACAGGCCGCCAGCAGGCTGACGAAACTGAGTAAAACAAGCGGACGTAGCGGCATTTGCGGCTCCAGCAAGGTGAAATCCGTGGTTCAGGTAATATAGTCCGTCTGTATACCGTAAACCCTATGGCTTGTCTTGCCACCGGGATGCGCTACCATGGCCCTCCCTTTTTTTGTTGCCTGCCACCATGCACTGTCCCTTCTGCGGTGCCAACGACACCAAGGTCATCGACTCGCGACTGGTCGCCGAGGGCGAACAGGTGCGCCGCCGGCGTGAATGCCTGGCCTGCGGCGAGCGTTTCACCACGTTCGAGACGGCTGAACTGGTGTTGCCGCGCCTGATTAAAACCGACGGCAGCCGTCAGCCGTTCGACGAAGAAAAACTCCGCGCCGGCATGCAGCGCGCCCTGGAAAAACGTCCGGTGAGCGTCGAACGCCTGGAATCCTCGCTGGCGCACATCAAGCACAAGCTGCGGGCAACCGGTGAGCGCGAGGTCAAGTCGCTGGTGGTCGGTGAGCTGGTCATGGCCGAGCTGCAAAAGCTCGACGAAGTCGCCTACATTCGTTTCGCCTCGGTGTATCGCCGCTTCCAGGACCTCAACGAGTTCCGCGAAGAGATCGATCGCCTGGCCCGTGAGCCGGTCAAGCCATGATGATTTCTACAGAACAGGCAGTCCTTGACGCCCATTACATGGCGCGTGCCCTGGAACTGGCGCGCAACGGCCACTACACCACCCATCCCAACCCGCGGGTGGGCTGTGTGATCGTGCGTGACGGGCAGATTGTCGGCGAAGGCTGGCACGTGCGCACCGGCGAACCCCACGCCGAAGTTCATGCCTTGCGCGCGGCGGGCGAAAATGCGCGGGGCGCCACTGCCTACGTGACGCTGGAGCCCTGCAGCCATCACGGCCGCACCCCGCCGTGTGCCGACGCACTGGTCAACGCCGGGTTGGCACGGGTGGTGGCGGCCATGCAGGACCCGAACCCGGCAGTCGCCGGTCGCGGTCTGCAGCGCCTGGAACAGGCCGGCATTGCCATACAAAGCGGTGTGCTCGAAGGCGAGGCACGCAAACTCAATGAAGGTTTCCTCAAGCGCATGGAGCATGGCTTGCCGTTCGTGCGGGTCAAGCTGGCGATGAGCCTGGATGGCCGAACCGCCATGGCCAGCGGCGAAAGCCAGTGGATCACCGGTCCCGCTGCCCGTTCCGCGGTGCAGCGCCTGCGAGCGCAGGCTAGCGTGGTGCTGACCGGCGCCGATACGGTGCTGGCCGATGATGCGCGGTTGACCGTGCGTGCCGATGAGCTGGGCCTGGATGCCGAACACACCACCCTGGCCATGAGCCGTCCACCGTTGCGCGTGCTGATCGATGGCCGCCTGCGGGTGCCGCTTGACGCACCGTTCTTCAAGGCCGGTCCGGCACTGGTCGCCACCTGTGTCGCGGTGGAAGAGCAGTACGCCAATGGCCCGGAATGCCTGATCGTGCCAGGCGACGATGGTCAGGTCGACCTGCGCAAGCTGCTGGTCGAACTGGCGGCCCGAGGTGTCAACGAGGTGCTGGTTGAAGCCGGTCCGCGTCTGGCCGGGGCGTTTGCCCAGCAAGGTCTGGTGGACGAGTACCAGATTTTCATCGCCGGCAAGTTCCTGGGCTCTTCGGCGCGGCCTCTGCTTGACTGGCCGCTTGCGCAAATGAAGGATGCGCCGGAGCTCAAGATCACCGAAATTCGCGCGGTTGGCGATGACTGGCGGGTCACTGCCATTCCTGTGCCAGCAGCGAGCGTATAATTCCCGGCTGCGGCCAAGAAGGTTTTGTTCTCGAGGAGGGCTTCATGTTTACCGGCATCATCGAATCCATCGGCAGCATCCGTGCAATGACCCCCAAAGGCGGGGATGTGCGGGTACATGTAGAAACCGGCAAGCTCGACCTGAGCGACGTCAAACTGGGCGACAGCATCGCGGTCAACGGCGTGTGCCTGACGGCGGTTGAACTGCCTGGTAACGGCTTTGCGGCGGACGTCAGTCGCGAAACCCTCGACTGCACCGCCATGAACGACCTCAAGAGCGGCAGCCCGGTCAACCTGGAAAAAGCCCTGACCCCGACCACCCGTCTCGGTGGACACCTGGTCAGCGGTCACGTCGACGGTGTCGGCGAAGTGGTGACCCGTACCGATAACGCCCGCGCTGTGGAATTTCGTATCCGCGCGCCGAAAGAACTGGCCAAGTACATCGCCCATAAGGGCTCGATCACCGTCGACGGCACCAGCCTGACGGTGAACGCGGTCGATGGCGCCGAGTTCCTGCTGACGATCATTCCGCACACCCTGAGCGAAACCATCATGGCGTCCTACCAGCCAGGTCGCCGGGTGAATCTGGAAGTGGACTTGCTGGCCCGTTACCTGGAGCGCCTGTTGTTGGGCGACAAGGCTGCAGAGCCAACGGCTGGCAGCACCATTACCGAAAGCTTTCTGGCCCAAAACGGCTACCTCAAATCCTGAAGCTCAAATTTCGAAAGAAGGGGGGTGCCTTGTGGCGCTCAATAGCATCGAAGAACTGGTTGAAGACATCCGCCAAGGCAAGATGGTCATCCTCATGGATGACGAAGACCGCGAGAACGAAGGCGACCTGATCATGGCCGCCGAGTGCTGCCAGCCAGAACACATCAACTTCATGGCCAAGCACGCCCGTGGCCTGATCTGCATGCCGATGAGCCGCGAGCGCTGCGAGCTGCTCAAGCTGCCATTGATGGCGCCGCGCAACGGCTCCGGCTTCGGCACCAAGTTCACCGTGTCCATCGAAGCGGCCACCGGCGTCACCACCGGGATCTCCGCGGCCGACCGTGCGCGTACCGTGCAAGCTGCTGCTGCCCGTGATGCCAAGGCCGAAGACATTGTTAGCCCTGGCCACATCTTCCCGCTGATGGCCCAGGCCGGCGGTACCCTGGCCCGCGCCGGTCACACCGAAGCCGCGTGCGATCTGGCGCGCATGGCCGGTTTCGAGCCGAGCGGGGTGATCTGCGAGGTGATGAACGACGACGGCACCATGTCCCGTCGCGCCGAACTGGAAGCCTTTGCGGCGGAGCACAACATCAAGATCGGCACCATTGCCGACCTGATTCACTACCGGATGATCCACGAACGTACCGTTCAGCGGATTGCCGAGCAGCCACTGGACAGCGAACTGGGCCAATTCAACCTGGTGACCTATCGTGATTCGGTGGAAGGCGACGTGCACATGGCACTGACCCTGGGCACCGTTTGCGCCGAAGAACCGACCCTGGTCCGGGTGCATAACATGGACCCGCTGCGCGACCTGCTGATGGTCAAGCAACCGGGGCGCTGGAGCCTGCGCGCCGCCATGGCCGCGGTGGCCGAGGCTGGCAGCGGCGTGGTGCTGTTGCTGGGTCACCCGCTCGATGGCGATGTATTGCTGGCGCATATTCGCGAAACGGCCGACCACGCCGCCGTGAAAAAACCGACCACCTACAGCATCGTCGGGGCCGGTTCGCAGATCCTGCGTGACCTGGGCGTGCGCAAAATGCGCCTGATGAGTGCGCCAATGAAATTTAATGCGATATCCGGTTTCGACCTGGAAGTTGTAGAATACGTGCCCTCCGAATAAAGGCCGGTGTTTTTTCACCCCTTGTTCGCGGTTCAAATATCACCGAGGGGCGCGTACTGAACGCGTCCCGGCTCTTTAAGAGATTTGTCGAATGACCCTGAAGACCATCGAAGGTACCTTCATCGCCCCCAAAGGCCGCTACGCTTTGGTTGTTGGCCGCTTCAACAGCTTTGTGGTTGAAAGCCTGGTAAGCGGTGCTGTTGATGCCCTGGTTCGCCATGGCGTGAGCGAAAGCGACATCACCATCATCCGTGCCCCTGGCGCCTTCGAAATCCCGCTGGTTGCGCAGAAAGTCGCTCAGAAGGGCGAGTTCGCGGCAATCATCGCCCTGGGCGCGGTCATTCGTGGCGGTACTCCGCACTTCGAATACGTGGCTGGCGAGTGCACCAAGGGCCTGGCCCAGGTGTCCATGGAGTTCGGCGTACCGGTTGCCTTTGGCGTCCTGACCGTTGACTCCATCGAGCAAGCCATCGAACGTTCCGGCACCAAGGCCGGCAACAAAGGTGCTGAAGCTGCCTTGTCCGCCCTGGAAATGGTCAGCCTGCTGGCGCAGTTGGAGGCCAAGTGATTAGCGACGAAAGCGATCGTTTCAACCCGCGCGATCCAAAGCCTGCGGATGCTGGTAAACCATCGAAAAGCGTCAAGCGCCGCGAAGCCCGTCAGCTCGCGACCCAGGCCCTGTATCAATGGCACATGGCCAAGCAGTCGCTGAACGAGATCGAAGCGCAGTTCCGGGTCGATAACGATTTCACCGATGTCGATGGCGCGTACTTCCGTGAAATCCTGCACGGGGTTCCGCAGTTCAAGACCGAAATCGACACCGCGCTCAAGCCTTGCATGGACTTGACCATCGAAGAGCTGGATCCGGTCGAGCTGGCGGTTCTGCGCCTGTCCACCTGGGAACTGCTCAAGCGCGTCGACGTGCCTTACCGCGTGGTGATCAACGAAGGCATCGAGCTGGCTAAAGTCTTTGGTTCCACCGACGGCCACAAGTTCGTCAACGGTGTCCTCGACAAACTGGCCCCGCGCCTGCGTGAAGCTGAAGTGAAGGCGTTCAAGCGCTGATTCGCGCTGCAGCTGCCATGGGCGAGTTTGAGCTGATCCGCAACTACTTCGCCGCCGCGCCTTGTGCGCAGGGCGGCGAGGGCGTTGCACTGGGGATCGGCGACGACTGCGCCTTGCTCGCTGTTCCCGCAGGGGAGCAGCTGGCCATTTCCACCGACACCCTCGTGGCCGGTGTGCATTTCGCGGATCCCTGCGACCCGTTTCTGCTTGGCCAGCGTTCGCTGGCCGTGGCGGTCAGCGACCTGGCTGCCATGGGCGCCACGCCCATTGCCTTTACCCTTGCCCTGACCTTGCCGACGGTGACCGCCGACTGGCTGGATGCCTATGCCCGTGGTTTGAACGCCATGGCGCAGAACTGCGGTGTGCGGCTGGTAGGTGGTGATACCACGCGTGGCCCGCTGAGCCTGACCATGACCGTATTCGGTCGTGTACCGGCGGGGCAGGCCCTGACCCGCAGCGGTGCCCGGGTGGGTGACTTGCTGTGCGTGGGCGGGGCGCTGGGTAATGCGGCCGGTGCTCTGCCGCTGGTGCTGGGGGAGCGCGTCGCGCCCGCCGAAGTGGCCGAGCCGTTGTTGGCACATTATTGGTCGCCCCAGCCGCAACTGGCGTTGGGGCAGGTGTTGCGTGGCAAGGCCACCTCGGCGCTGGATATCTCCGACGGTCTGCTCGCCGATTGCGGGCATATCGCCAAGGCGTCCGCTGTCAGTTTGCTGATCGACAACGAAAAGCTGCCGGTGTCCGCCGCACTGCTGAGCTTTCTCGGCGAGAATGCGGCCCGCGTGGCGGCCGTCAGTGGCGGAGACGACTACGTGCTGGCGTTTACATTGCCTCCTGTCCATCTACCGGCGCTGCTTGCCGCTGGCTGGCCGATTCATGTGGTCGGCCAGGTGGTGGCCGGGCAGGGTGTGACGTTGCTGGATGCCAATGGACAGGACATCACCCCGCAAGCCCGGGGTTATCAACATTTTCAGGAGACACCGTGACAGATCATTCCAAACAGGTCCCGGCAGAGGTCGTGCCGCCCTCGGTCTGGCGTAATCCCTGGCATTTCCTGGCGTTCGGTTTCGGCTCGGGCACGTTGCCCAAGGCACCAGGCACCTGGGGCTCGTTAGTTGCACTGCCTTTTATCCCGCTCTGGCAGATGCTGCCCGACTGGGGCTATTGGCTGATGCTGGGCATCACCATGCTGTTCGGATTCTGGCTGTGCGGCAAGGTCGCCGACGATTTGCGGGTACACGACCACGAAGGCATTGTCTGGGATGAAATGGTCGGGATGTGGATTACCCTGTGGCTGGTGCCGGAAGGTTGGTACTGGCTGTTGGCGGGGTTTCTGATGTTCCGCTTTTTCGACATTCTCAAGCCGTGGCCGATTCGCTGGATCGACCGCCATGTACACGGCGGTGTCGGGATCATGCTCGACGACGTGTTGGCGGGGGTGTTTGCCTGGTTGGGCATGCAGGGGCTGGTCTGGTATTTCGCCTAGCAGGTTGAGGAGCTCAGGATGGTCGTTCGCTGGCTGTGGGGTGGGGTGCTTGCACTGTTCTGTACGGTTGCCGGTGCGGTCGAGGCACCGGCGACACCGGCGGTGATTCATCTGGCCGGTGAAGACTGGGAGGGCTACACCGCAGCCGATGGCCGTGGCCTGGCCTGGGACGTGCTGCGCCAGATTTTCGAACCCGCTGGCGTGAAGCTGGACATTCGCACCGAGCCCTACACCCGCTCCGTGGGCCTGGCCCGACGGGGCGAGGTGGATGCCTGTGTCGGTTCCTATCGTGATGAGGCCCGGGACCTGCATTATCCCCGCTGGAACTTCGATAACGATCACATCTATGCCCTGGGCCTGGCCGGCAGCCCGGTACCGACCCCGCAAACGCTGGGTAACTATCGGCTGGCATGGGTTCGCGGCTATGGCTATGAGTCCTACCTGCCTAATGTACACAGCTATAACGAAGTCATTCGTCGTACCGGGATTTTGTCGATGCTGATCCAGCACCGTGCCGACTATTACATCGACGGGCTGACCGAAATCGATTACGTCGTCAGCCAGGCCGAGGATCCCTCGCAGTTTCGTCGCACGCACATCGCGGAACTACCGCTGTACCTGTGCTTTGCCAAGACGCCCAGGGCTGAACAGTTGATGGCGCTGTTCGACCAGCGCATGGAGCTACTGGTGAAGAATGGCGAGTTGAAACCGATTTTCGAGCGCTGGAAACAGCCTTATCCGTTTGAGTTGGACTGAGCGCGTAGCCCGAGGTGGGTGATGGGCTCGCTTGATCAAACTTTTTGATCGTTATGACCAATAATTCAGCATAAGCGTGGTATGGAACCTTACTGTTACAATGCCGCCTCTGCGAATCTCCAGTACACAGATCAGGAGCACACCGGTGCCTGTCGTTTTTGTCGCCGCTTCCAAGCTGCCCACACCTTTTGCGCAATTCACCATGCATGGCTTTCTCGATGAGGCCACTGGCCGCGAGCACGTTGTGCTGAGCCTGGGTGAGGTTGCCAACGGTGCTCCGGTGCTCGGCCGGTTGCACTCCGAATGCCTGACGGGCGATGCCCTGTTCAGCCAGCGTTGCGACTGCGGCTCGCAACTTGAAGCCGCGTTGCGGGCCATCGCTCACGAAGGCCGTGGCGTGCTGCTCTACCTGCGTCAGGAAGGGCGGGGCATTGGCCTGCTGAACAAGATCCGTGCCTACGAGCTACAGGACGGTGGCGCCGATACGGTTGAAGCCAACGAGCGCCTGGGCTTTGCCGCGGATCAGCGCGATTACGCCATATGCCTGCCGATGCTGGAGCACCTGGGGGTGAAGTCCCTGCGCCTGATGACCAACAACCCACGCAAGGTCAAGGCATTGACCGACATGGGCATCGTGGTTGCCGAGCGCGTACCGCTGCACACCGGGCACAATCCGCACAATAAACTCTACCTGGCGACCAAGGCCAGCAAGCTCGACCACATGATGGGCAACGAGCATCAGGGCGAGGTAGACCGGGCGTGACGCGTGGCCAGGTTCGTCGGCGTCTGTCCGTCAATTGGTGGCAATACCTGGCGCTCGCCCTGTTGCCGTTGTTCGTGATCAACGCAGTGTTCGGTGACGGCGAGGCAATTGCGCCGGTACTGGCCATGCCGTTCTTCATCGCGGGCATGACCTCGATGTTTGTCAGCCTGAAATTTTTTGGCGGCTACAAACACGGCTTGATCACGACCCAGAAAGCCCTCGATACCCCGCAGGAGCCGGCTGCCTGGACGGCCTTGGCGGCTGAGCGTCGCAAAGCCTTCCTGGCCGCCTCCTTGCCGGCCTGGATCGGTGCCCTGGCGGTCTTCGTCGGTCTTGAGGCGGTGCCACAGGTGTTGCTGGCGCTGTCGACCGCCGTACTGTTCTACCTCTACCGTATTCCGCGTCAACTCGCCTGATGCGCCACTGGCTGGCGGTTGTGCTGCTGGCCATCAGCGGCTCGGCGGCCGCAGTGGAGCGGGTGGTCAGCCTGGCGCCGTCCCTCTCGGAAATCGTCGTTGAACTGGGCTCGGCCGACCTGCTGGTGGGCGTACTCGATGCCGGTGAGCGTCCCCCTGAGTTGAACGATCTGCCTTCGGTGGGCCGTTATGGCCAACTGGACATGGAGCGCCTGCTCAGCCTCAAGCCGGACCTGTTGCTGCTCTGGCCCGGCAGCGTCGGCCCGGCACAGCGCGAGCAACTGAGCCGCCTGGGCATTCCCACCTACGTCGCCGAACCCCACAGCCTCGAACAACTCGCCTCGCAGATCGAAGCCATCGCCGGGCAACTGGGGCGGCCTGAGCGCGGGCGCACCCTGGCGGCTGACGTGCGCCAGCGGCTCGAGGCATTGCGCCAACGCTATCAGCGCGCCGAACCGCTGCGGGTGTTTTATCAGGTCTGGGACCAGCCCCTCTACACCGTGGGTGGAGGGCAGATCATCAGCGATGCGCTTGCGGTCTGCGGCGCGCGTAATGTGTTTGCCGACATGAGTTTGCCGGCGCCGCAGGTCAGCATGGAAGCGGTGCTTGCGCGTAATCCCGAGGCGATTCTTGCCGGCAGCCAGGACCAACTGGATGCCTGGAACGCTTGGCCGCAGGTGGCCGCGGTGACCCAGGGGCGTTTGTTGCTGGTGACGGACAAGGGCCTGGAGCGACCGAGCGGGCAGATGATTGAGGCGACGGCCAAGCTGTGCCGGTTGATCGCGCCGAACCAGTGATCAGGGTTCCGGGAGCGGCATACCTACCCTGTGGCGAGCGAGCTTGCTCGCGCTGGGCTGCGTAGCGGCCCCGGTACTGGGTGTCGACATGTGCCATGTTGGGGCCGCTTTGCGACCCAGCGGGAGCAAGCTCCCTCGCCACAAAAAAAGCGTGGCGCGGGTTAGAGCTGCGGCATCCACGTCACCCCGAACATCAGTGCCCGACCTTCTTCGCGATACCCATACTGGTTGCCGTCATGCTCATACAGCGCACGGGTGTAGGCCTTGTCCAGCAGGTTGTCGACCTTCATCTGCAGCGTGACTTCATGGTTGACCGCCCAACTGCTGCGCAGGCCGAGCAGACCATAACCGCCCAGCGGCTGACGGTTTTCATTGTCGTCATAGCTGCTGCTGACGGCTTGCCAGGTGGCGCCCAGGCCGAGCTGGTCGAATTGCCGGTCCAGGTCCAGGTTCAACGTCCGTCGGGCGCGGCGGGCCAGGGTGTGGCCGGTGTCACGGTCCCGCGGATCAATGAACGAAATCCCGAGGTTGCTCTGCCAACCGAACAGCTCCTGCTTGAGGGCGGCTTCGAAACCGTTGATCCGTGCCGAGGCGACGTTTTCCGGGCGTGAGTGGCTGCCGAAGATGATCGCGTCTTCAAGGTCGGTGCGGTACAGCGAAGCTTCCAGGCGACTGTAGTCACTCAGTTGGCTGCGCCACTGCAGCTCGTAGCTTTTCGAGGTTTCGGGTTTCAGGTCCGGGTTGCTGAAGTCCGGGTAGTACAGGTCGTTGAAGGTGGGGGCACGAAAGCCTTCGCTGTAGGTCAGCAATACATCGTTGTCCGGATTGAGCGGCAGGGTGAAGGTGCCGCTCCAGCTGTTCTGGCCGCCGAACTGCTGGTTCTGGTCGCGGCGCAGGCCCAGTTCGGTGGAAAACTGCTCGGCCTGGAAGTGATGTTGAATGAAGCCCGCGCGGTTCCAGCGGCTGTCTTCTTCGAACGCAGTGCTGCTGTTGACCCGGTCTTCGTACCAGTCGCCGCCGAGAATCAGGCTGTTCTGGTCGTCGAGGGTCACATCGTTCTGCCAGTTCAGCGAGTCGCGGTAGGTGTTGAACACGCTGTGCTCGTCGCTGAGCTTGTCGAAGGTTTCTTCGCGGTTTTCGCTGTGGCCCAGTTCCACCCGGGATTTCCACCCGTCGTTGAGGCGAGCGTCGAGGTAGCTGCTGACGCTGCTCACGGTGAAGTCGTTGTAGGGTTTTTGTTCGACGCTTTCAAAGGTGTTCATGTCGAAGCGGCCGAACGGGTTGTCGAACTCGCTTTTGCCACGGTTATCGAGAATGTTCATCCCGGTTTCAAGGTCGTCGTTGAAGGCGTGGCTCAGGCTCAGGCTCAAGGACTGGTTGCGATAGGCATCGTGATCGCCGTCGCTGGGGTACGACTCATCGGTGCGATTGATACCCGCAGTGTCATCCAGGCTGGCGCCGAGGTTGAAGCGGGTTTGCGCATCGCCGCCGGACAGGCCGAGGCTGCGCTCCCACGTCTGGTTGCTGCCAAAGCCCATGTGCAGGCGCGGTTGCAGGCCCGGTTCGGCGCTGCGCCGGGTAAAGATCTGGATCACCCCGCCAATGGCGTCGCTGCCATAGATCACCGAGCGCGAGCCGCGCAGCACTTCCACACGCTCGATTTGCTCAATGTTCAGGTGTTGCAGGTTGCTGTCCCCCGACGTCGAGTTACCGATACGCTGGCCGTCCACCAGCACCAGGCTTTGCGCCGATTTTGTACCGCGAATGTAGACCCCCGGCAGGCTGCCTCGACCGCCGGTTTGCGAGACCTGTACACCCGGCACACGGCTCAGCAGGTCGGTCACGCTGCCTGGCTGCAGGCGGTCGATGTCGTCACGGGTGAACACGGTGTTGGCGGCGCTGCTGTCGTTGCGGGCCTCGACCTGGCGGGTGGCGCTGATCAGCACGTCGGGCAGTTTCAGGGCCTGTTCGCGCTCGAAAGTGTCGGCGAGGGCGCAGGCGGTGGGCAGCAGCGAGAGGGTCAGGGCGAGGCGGGGGAGGTTCATGGGCTGTCTATTGGCACGTTGGGCGAACACAACCTGGGTAGGTTCATACAACCCATGTGGGAGCGGGCTTGCTCGCGAAGGCGGCCGATCAGTCAATGGTCATGTCGACTGACACTCCGTCTTCGCGAGCAAGCCCGCTCCCACAGGGTTCTACATCTGTCTGGTAGTTAGAGGTCGAGCAGTTGCAGGCGCTGACGAATCGAGGCCTCGATACCGGCTTCATCCAGGCCACACTCGGCCAGCATTTGCGCGGGCTTGGCATGCTCGACGTAAACGTCCGGCAAGCCCAGGTGCAGCACCGACTTGAGGATGTTTTCGCGGGCCAGGAACTCGCTGACCGCGCCACCTGCACCACCCATGATGGCGTTCTCTTCGATGGTCACCAGCAACGCATGAGAGCTGGCAACCTCGCGAACCAACGCTTCATCCAGCGGTTTGACGAAGCGCATGTCGACCACGGTCGCATCCAGCTTCTCGGCCACTTTCAACGCCTCGGCCATTTGCACGCCGAATACCAGCAGGGCGACAGTGTTGCCCTGGCGACGCATCACGCCCTTGCCGATTTCAATCGGTTCCAGGTCTTTGTCGATGGTGGCATTCGGGCCGGTACCGCGTGGATAACGCACCGCTGCCGGGCCGTTGTACAGGTGGCCGGTGCTGAGCATCTTGCGCAGTTCGTTCTCGTCGCTCGGGGTCATCACCAGCATGCCGGGGATGCAACGCAGGAACGACAGGTCGAAGCTGCCGGCGTGGGTCGGGCCGTCTTCGCCCACCAAGCCTGCGCGGTCGATGGCAAACAGCACGTCGAGGTTCTGCACCGCAACGTCATGCACCAACTGGTCGTAGCCGCGCTGCAGAAAGGTCGAATAGATCGCTACCACCGGTTTTGCGCCTTCGCAGGCCATGCCGGCAGCGAGGGTCACCGCGTGCTGTTCGGCAATCGCCACGTCGAAATAACGCAGCGGGAAGCGCTCGCTGAAGGCCACCAGATCGGAGCCTTCCTTCATCGCCGGGGTGATGCCTACCAGGCGCGGGTCGGCAGCGGCCATGTCGCACAACCACTCGCCGAACACACCGGAGTACTTCGGCCCACCGGCTTTTTTCGGCGCGGCGGCCGGAGCGTCCAGCGGTTCGAGCTTGGTGATGGCGTGATAGCCGATCGGGTCGACTTCCGCCGGGGCGAAACCTTTGCCCTTCTTGGTGACCACGTGCAGGAACTGCGGCCCCTTGAGGTCACGCATGTTGCGCAGGGTGGCGATCAGGGTCGGCAGGTCGTGACCGTCGATCGGGCCGATGTAGTTCCAGCCCAGCTCTTCGAACAGGGTGCCGGGGACCAGCATGCCCTTGGCATATTCTTCGGTGCGCCGGGCGATCTCCCAGGCGCCGGGCAGGCGCGACAGGACCTTCTTGCTGCCCTCACGCATGCTCGCATAGGTGCGGCTGGAAAGGATCTTCGCCAGGTAGTTCGACAGGCCACCGACATTGCGCGAGATCGACATGTCGTTGTCGTTGAGGATCACCAGCATGTTGGCGTCCACTTCGGGCGCGTGGTTCAGCGCTTCGAACGCCATGCCGGCGGTCAGTGCACCGTCGCCGATCACGGCGATGGCCTTGCGATCACTGTTTTGCAGGCGGGCGGCGATGGCCATGCCCAGCGCGGCGCTGATCGAGGTGCTGGAGTGGCCGACGCCAAAGGTGTCGTACTCGCTCTCGGCGCGGCGCGGGAAAGCGGCGATGCCGTCCTTCTGGCGCAGGGTGCCCATGCGCTCGCGACGCCCGGTGAGGATCTTGTGCGGATAGGCCTGATGACCCACGTCCCACACCAGCCGGTCGTCCGGGGTGTCGAACACGTAATGCAGCGCGATGGTCAGCTCGATGACGCCCAGGCCGGCACCGAAATGCCCGCCGGTCTGACCGACCGTGTAGAGCAATTCCAGGCGCAACTCATCAGCCAGGGTTTCCAGCTCGGCTTCGCCTAACCGGCGCAGGCCGTCCGGCGTGTTGGCACGGTCGAGCAGGGGCGTGGTCGGGCGCTTGCGGGGAATCTCATGAAACGTCGTGGGCATCAGGCGAATCGTTATAGGTATAAAAGAGGCGGCAGTTTACCTGATGCATCGCACGCTGCCCACGCAGAGCTCGGAACTTGGCCGATATGCGTAGGGTTTGTTGATGTTTGGTAGCAGCCGCGACGGATTGCGTGCCAACGCGGCTCGCCACCAAGCGTCGATAGACCCTGGGCAGCGAGCGCCGGATCAGCTGCGGCGTTCGACGATGTAGCGCGCCAGCTCACGCAGCGGCTCGGCCGACGCGTCAAACGGTCGCAGGGCGTGCAGGGCCTGATCGCGCAACTCCAGGGCATAGGCCTTGGCCGCTTCCAGGCCGAGCAGGGCCGGGTAGGTCGGCTTGTCCCGGGCGATATCGGCGCCCTGGCGCTTGCCCAGGGTCTGGGTATCGCTCTCGACGTCGAGAATGTCGTCTTGCACCTGAAACGCCAGGCCGATGGCCTGTGCGTAGGTCTGCAACGCTTTGAGTTCGGCCTTTTCGGCACGGCCGCTGGCCAGGGCGCCCAGCTTGACGCTGGCTTCGATCAGCGCGCCCGTCTTGTGCCGATGCATGAACTCGAGGGCTTTTTGATCGAGCTTCAAGCCCACCGAACCGAGGTCGATGGCCTGGCCGCCGACCATCCCGGCCGGGCCCGCCGCCAACGCCAGGGTACTGACCATCTGCAGGCGAATCTCGGCATCGGCATTGTTCAGGCGTGGGTCAAGCAGGGCGCTGAAGGCCAGGCTTTGCAGGCCGTCACCGGCGAGAATCGCGCAGGCTTCGTCGAATTTCTTGTGGGTGGTCGGCTGGCCGCGACGCAGGTCGTCATCGTCCATCGCCGGCAAATCGTCATGCACCAGCGAGTACGCGTGGATCAACTCCACCGCACAGGCCGCGCCATTGGCGTGTTCGGCCTCACCGCCCAGCGCTTCGCAGGCCGCGTAGGCCAGCAACGGACGCACGCGCTTGCCGCCGTTCATCACGCTGTAGCGCATGGCTTCATACAAGCGTGCGAGCTCAGGGCTTGGCGCACTGAACAAGGTTTCTAGCGCCGCATTGACCCGGGCCTGGCTGTTGGCCGAATACACCGCGATCATTCTGGCTGTTCCGCGTCAAAGGGGGCCTCTGCCAGCTCGCCGTCGCGCTCAAGCAGCACCTGAACCTTCTGCTCGGCCTGCGCCAGCGCGGCCTGGCAGTCGCGGGTCAGGCCGATGCCTTGCTCGAAGGCAGCCAACGAGTCTTCCAGCGACAGCTCGCCGTTCTCCAGACGCTCAACCAGCGTTTGCAGGTCGGCGAGGGATTGTTCGAAATCCAGTGCAGCTTTTTTGCGGGCCATGGCGGCTATCCAGGTGACGTTTGAACCGGCGCGACACTAGCAGATAGGGGGGTGTGGGGCAAATGAGCAGGCCTTTCAACCGGATCAGGCGATGGAATTGTCTGAATGGTTGATCTGATATCGAGTGCTACGTCCGCCTCCTGGCAGCCGCATCAGGCAACCCTTTTCCAACAACTCCACCAAATGCCGAGTCGCCGTCGCCTTGGACACTTTCGCCACGGCCTGATACTGCGCAGCGCGAATTCCCGCCTCAAACCCATTCTCGCCGCCATCCAGCAAGCGGTTTAGTACGTTCACCTGTTCAGCCGTGAACCCCTGGCTACGATAGTGTTGCCAGAATCGCGCTTTGCTCAGCACCCGTTCGATCCGGGTCATGGCCTGTTGCAAGCTGCGCAGCAACGTTTGCAGGAACCACAGCAGCCAGTCGGTAATGTCTGGTGTGGCTTGCTGGCAGTTTTCCAGTACCCGGTAATAACCTGCGCGGTCGTCGAGGATGCTGGCGGACATGGCATAAAAGCGGATGGCCTGATTCTCACCTTGAGCCAGTGCCAGGTCAGTGATGGCACGGGTCAGGCGGCCGTTGCCATCATCGAATGGGTGGAGCGTGACAAACCAGAAGTGCGCGATGCCGGCGCGCAGTAAGGGGTCGAGCTGGGTGTTGGTTCGGCTGGTTTCGAACCAGTCGAGGAAGTCGCCCAGTTGTTGTTCCAGACCCTCGCGTGGTGGTGCTTCGAAATGCACGGTGGGGCGATCCACGCGGCCGGAGACCACCTGCATCGGTTCATCGCCGCGCAGCTCGCCGACACGGATATGGCGCGCGTTGAAGTCTTCTTCCTGAGTGGGGAACAGCCATTGATGCCAGTGCAGCAAACGGGCGAAATCAAGCGGGGCGGCAAAGTGTTGGGTGGCATCGAGCATCAGGTCCGCCAACCCTTCGCTGCGCTTGCTGGCCCGACCTGCATCAACATCTTCCAGGCCAAGGCGTCGAGCCAATGAGGAGCGAACCGAGTCCACATTCAGTTGTTCGCCTTCAATGGCGGATGAGGTCACGATGTTTTGCAGCAGCGAATCCAGCTCGTTTTGCGCGCTGAGTTCACCTCCGACAGAGCTGGACATCCCCAGTAAATGACCTTGGGCCTGCACGCACTCACGCAACAGCGACGACAGGCGTTCGGCTTGCCAGTGCAAGTGCGGCCAATCGGGTTGTTGCCAGATCCAGCGAGGTTGTTCCATGGGTACTGTCCTTGGGGGTGAGCCGAATAGGAGAGTTATTCGGCTCATGTCGTGAGCCGATTGTGTGAGTTATTCGGCTCATCGTCCAGCGCTGGATCTATGCCGACAACAAGACCTCCTCAAACATTCTGCCTGATCAGCTCATTCAAACCCGCAGCCTGCACCCGATCCCGCCCGTTGCTCTTGGCGCCATACAGCTCTGCGTCCGCCTGCGACAGCAACCGCACCAGGTCGTACCCCGACTCGCGGGTAGTCACCACGCCAATACTGACGCTGAGCAACCCCGGCTCCAGCAACGTCAGCTGCGAAAACGCCTGGCGAATCCGTTCGGCGACCAACACCGCCTGCCGTATGTCGGAGTCCATCAGCAGGCAGGCGAACTCTTCGCCGCCGATACGGGCGAACACGTCCTGATGACGCAGGCTGTCGGTCATGACCCGGCCGAACGCGATCAGGGCTTGATCGCCAAGATGATGGCCAAAGGTGTCGTTCAGGCGCTTGAAGTGATCCAGGTCGCAGAGCAGCAGGGCGACAGGTTGACTGCGGCGCTGGCAGTCCTTGAGGCGTTGTTCGCCATACAGCATGAAGGCTCGGCGATTGCCGACACCGGTCAGCGAGTCGCAAAAAGCAGCGGCCTTGAATCGGAGCTCGGCGCGTTCCTTGACCATGGCCAGTGTCACGTAGGCGATGCCGATGACATACAGCATCGACTCGAACAGCATGAACGAAAAGAACGGCACGCCCGTGCCCGCGCCGGTCAGCGCTTGATCCAGGGGCAGGCCCAGATCAGTAACGCTGCGTACGCAGTAAAAGAGTGTGTGCAGCACGGTCAGGATCAGCGCCGGCAGATAGGCGACCTCGAGGGTCTTGCGGCTGCGCAGAAACTCCAGAGTCGTCAGCAGCCCATAGCCGGCGGCCAACATCGAATAGGTGGACACACGAGCCGGCATCGCCTCATAGAAGGCCGGCACCAGGCACAACCCCAGCCAGACACCGGCTCCGGCGAGTATTCCCGGTACGTTTGGCGAGCGCCCGGCGAACACGCGCATGGCCGTCCAGTTCATGGCCGCGCTCAACAACAGGATCACGTTGCCCAGCATGATCGCCACGACATCGAAGCCTTTGCCCCGCAGGCTGATCAGCACCACACCCAGCGCTGCCAGCAGCATCATGCAGCCCAGGTACGCCAGCGGCCGTTCGCGGGTTTCTCGAAGCCAGGCGTGCACCGTCAACAGCCCCATCAGGGCAAAGACGAAGACCGAGACCACCAGCAGGGTCGGGATGTGCAGCACCATGTCCTTGGTTCCCATTGAACGTCGTTCCGAGGCCTCCCCCTATGGAAAGCAACTTGAGCACAAGAGGCTGTGTTGTAAGTGGGGGTTAAGCGATTGGGCGAGAGTTTAACGGCAACCTTTGCTCGGTGCGTGGGTTGTTTACTGAGATGGATCGATGGTTTGTCGCTGAAGTGTGGGGTGGATCCGGCCGCTCAGGGTGTTCTTAGGGGGCACGGAAACAATCAAAAAGTTCGTCCGGTCTCAGGTCTGGTGACCCATTGATCCTGGCGGATTTAGCCGACTCGGTCCGATTTTGTGGACTTAGGAGCATCAATGCGCAGATGGAACGCGTGGTCTGTGGTTTGAAAGCGAAGTGGATACCGACCGTGTACTGACGCCAGTTCAGGCTCATAAAAGACTTAACGTCGTGTCCGGGATTAGTTGACCACTACACTTCAGAGATTCAAGCTTCAGGGTTTGGGGTGTTGCTGGAGGCTAGGTAGCGCTTCTTATGGCTGCCACGATCACTCAGGATCATTAATGGATCACTAATCACCGCTGTGTTTCTCACTGTTTAAATGCCGCTTATATACCCCAAAAAGGACTCAAAGCTTGCCTATCAAAACGGACGTCTGGACCGTTGGTCTTTCACCAAACAAGTTGCGCTCAAGCCGCTTGGCCAGTGAGCAACTGCTGGAAGAGATGATCATCAGCTCCCCAAGCATCCTCTCGGATGAATGGATGCTGATAGGCCGGCAAGAAAATACCGGCATGGGTGGTCGGATCGACCTGTTGGCCATCGCACCTGACGGTGCCTTGGTGTTAATCGAGCTCAAACGCGACCGTACGCCTCGTGAAGTGGTTGCTCAAACGCTTGATTACGCCGCGTGGGTCGACAGCCTGCGTGGAGATGAAATCGCAGCGATCTACAAACGTTTCAAACCTGGCTGCAGTCTGGATGTAGATTTCCTGGCACGTTTCGGTCGTGTACTGGACGACGAAGAGTTGAACAAAAGCCATCAACTGATCATCGTCGCCACTGAGCTGGACGCCAGTAGCGAGCGGATCGTTGAATACCTCAGCAAGCGAGATATTCCGATCAACGTACTCTGTTTTCAGATTTTCCAAGTGGGCGACCAGCAGTTACTGAGTCGATCCTGGTTACTTGATCCTGTTCAGACTCAAGTGAATGCGGTGTCGACAAGTGAAGGCCATGGCGAACCCTGGAATGGCGAATTTTACTGTTCGTTCGGAGATTCTGTCTCGCGTTCCTGGGCCGATGCCGTGGAGTTCGGGTTCATTTGCGGCGGGGGAGGTGCGTGGTATAGCAAGACCCTGCAGTTGCTGTCTCCGGGCGATCGGATTTGGGTAAATATTCCGCAGCTGGGCTATGTCGGCGTTGGGCGTGTTCTTGGAACCTCCACACCTGCGAACGAGTTTACCGTGACGCAAGACGGCGAGGAGCGGCCTGTGCTTGAAGCCGCGACGCGCGCCAGCTATCACGCTGAGTTTGTCGATGATCCGGAGCGCTGTGAGTACTTTGTTCCGATCCAGTGGCTGCAAAGTGTGCCCATGAGCCAGGCAGTAAGAGAGATCGGGATGTTTGGTAATCAGAACACGATTTGTCGTCCGACTGCGTCGAGGTGGCGATGGACGATTGAGCGATTGAAGCAAAGGTTTCCGCGCTTTGATGAGGTACAGGCAGCGCAAGACTAAAAATTGCCATAGCGTGTTGGTGTGACCTGAAGGTTAATCAGGCACCCGAGAGCATCACTGATGCGCGATAATCAGCGCTTTTTTCTTCGTGCAAGCGTATTGACGACGTACTCACGCTTAACAATGAGTACGCATAATTTGTAGCCCCTGCAATGCGGGGGCTGTTGGAGCAGTAAATGACGGATATCACCCCCCTTCGCGAGGCACTCCTTGCGGCGGTGCCTACCGATGGCAGCACCATTGGCATTCAATCACTCCTTGAGCGCTTGCGCGGACAGTTCTCGCAGTTGACCGAAGAAGAGCTGCGAACCACACGGGATGGGTTGCTCACAGAGGGTGTGTTGGCCAAGGCGCGGGGACGTGGTGAAGCGGTGAAACGTGCCCAGCTACCGGTGAGTAGCGCGGTGAGTCTGGCCGAGCAGGCATTGAGCAAGGCGCGGGAGCGTATTGATTCTGCTCAGGAAGCGCCGCCTGTTTCTAAAGTCAAAAAGTCCAAGGTGCAAGCGACTACGACGATGCCCGACCTGGAGAAAACACTCTGGGCCTCAGCCGATAAAATGCGTGCCAACATGGACGCTGGCGAGTACAAGCATATTGTGCTCGGGCTGATTTTCCTCAAGTACATATCCGATAGCTTCGCGGGTCGCCGTGCTGAGTTGGAAGGCAAGTTTACCGATACTACGGACGAATATTATCTAGGGGCTGACACGGCTGGTTTGCTGGCCGATGAGCTGGAAGATCGCGATTACTACCGCGAGGTCAACGTTTTCTGGGTACCGGAAGTGGCGCGCTGGGAGTCGATCCGAGCAGCTGCCAAACAAGTTGATATTGGTAGGCGTATCGACGAGGCCCTGAGTGCCATTGAGGCGGAAAACCCCAAGCTCAAAAACATGCTCGACAAGCGTTTTGCCCGTGCCGAATTGCCGGATGGCAAGTTGGGTGAACTGGTCGATCTGATTTCGACGATTGGTTTCGGATCGGACATTGGCAAGGCTCGCGACCTGCTCGGGCAGGTGTATGAGTACTTCCTCGGTCAGTTTGCCCGTGCCGAAGGCAAGAACGCGGGCCAGTTCTATACCCCCGCCAGCATCGTTAAAACGCTAGTAGCGGTGCTCAATCCGCATCATGGCAAGGTTTACGATCCGTGCTGCGGCTCTGGCGGCATGTTCGTCCAGTCGGAAAAATTCATTGAAGCCCACGGTGGTAAGCGGGGCGACGCGTCTATTTATGGCCAGGAGTCCAACCCTACGACCTGGCGTCTGGCGGCGATGAACATTGCCATCCATGGCTTCGAGGGCAACCTCGGCAAGGAGCCGGCAGACAGCTTCGTGCGTAACCAGCACCCGGACTTACGCGCTGATTTTGTACTGGCGAACCCGCCGTTCAATATCAGTGATTGGTGGCACGGTAGCCTGGAAGGTGATCCGCGTTGGGTGTATGGCACACCGCCGCAAGGCAACGCCAACTATGCGTGGTTGCAGCACATGCTTTATCACCTTAAACCGACTGGACGTGCGGGGATTGTGTTGGCCAATGGTTCGATGAGTTCGAGCCAGAGCGGTGAAGGTGAGATTCGTCGCGCAATGGTTGAGGCGGATGTGGTGGAGGTGATGGTTGCGTTACCGGGGCAGCTGTTTCTCAACACGCAGATTCCAGCGTGCTTGTGGTTCCTGGCCAGGCAGAAGGCTAAGCGTCCTGGGGAAGTGCTGTTTATCGATGCGCGCAAGATTGGGACCCGTATTAGCCGGGTGCAGATTGAGTTTTTGGAAAGCGATATCGAACTGATTGCTCAAACCGTAGCCAATTGGCGTGGTGAGCCGTTGGACGTCGGTGGCAACATCGCGGAATATGCTGACATCCCCGGCTTCTGTCGCAGCGTGACCCTGGCGGAGGTCGCCGAGCACGGACATGTGCTGACCCCGGGTCGCTACGTTGGCATCGAAGCCGTAGAGGACGATGACGAGGCTTTTGCCGACAAGATGCAGAATCTCACTGCTTTGTTAGGGGAGCAGATAGCCAAGGGCACGGAGCTCGATCAGTTGATCCGACAGAAGCTCGGAGGGCAGGGGTATGAGTTCTGAGCCTAGGACCTATCGCGTTGAAGAGTTAATCAGTATGGGACTGCTTGAAATTGGAGATGGCTATCGAGCGAAAAACTCTGAGTTGGCCGAAACAGGCATCCCGTTTGCGCGAGCGGGAAACATTAACGATGGGTTCAAATTTGATGACGCTGATTTCTTCCCTGAGTCGGAACTGTCACGAGTAGGGGCAAAGGTCAGTCGCCCCGGCGATGTTGTCTTTACGTCTAAGGGGACTGTTGGCCGTTTTGCTTTAGTTGAACAACATAGCCAACGTTTTGTGTACTCACCCCAGTTATGCTTTTGGCGGTCGCTTGATTCAGGAAATATCCTTCCTGAGTACCTGTACTACTGGATGAGCAGTCAAGAGTTCCTACATCAAGTTAGCTATCTAAAAGGTCAAACAGATATGGCTGACTACGTCAGCCTACGAGATCAGCGGCGGATGGCCGTGACTATTCCTTCGATGCAGCAGCAGCTTCATGTCGTTGAATGCCTGAAACCGATTGACGAGCGCATCACCCTGCTACGCGAAACCAACGTCACTCTGGAAGCAATTGCCCAAGCGCTGTTCAAATCGTGGTTCGTCGATTTTGACCCCGTGCGCGCCAAAGTCGAAGGGTTTGAGCCTGAAAGTATGGACACCGCGACCGCTGCCCTGTTTCCCGACAGCTTCGAAGAGTCCGAGCTTGGGTTGTTGCCGAAGGGGTGGGAAATTAAAACCTTAATGGATCTTCTTGTGCTTCAGCGGGGCTTCGACCTCCCTGCAAGCGCACGTACCAAGGGGCTTTATCCGATAATTGCAGCCAGTGGACCTAGTGGTACTCATAGTGAGGCTAGGTCAAAAGGGCCCAGTGTTGTCACGGGTAGGTCCGGTGTATTAGGGCGTGTGTTTCTTGAGCTTGAGGACTTTTGGCCGCTTAATACTACACTTTGGGTTAAAGAGTTTCGTGCAGCAACACCTTGTTATGCATATGAGTTGCTGAGGCTGATTGATTTTGCTTCGTTCAACGCTGGTTCGGCTGTCCCTAGTCTTAATCGTAATCATATTCATGGATTGAAATACATCATCCCGGACAGCTCCTGTATTGCCGCTTTCGAGTCCATTGCACTTCCACTGCATGAGCGTGTTCGGGCGAATGAAAAGCAAGCCAGTACTCTCACCAAACTCCGCGACACCCTACTCCCTCGCCTAATCTCCGGCCAGATCCGCCTCCCTGAAGCCGAGGAACTGGTCGAGGAGACCTGTGCATGAGCAAAACCTCGCCCCCCGCACTCCCCGAGGGTTATGCCACCTGGTTGGCCCAACTGAAAGGTGACATCGCCCAAGCCCGCCAACGGGCGGCGCTGGTGGTCAATACCGAGCTGATACAGCTCTATCACCGCATCGGGGGCGAGATTCGGCAGCGGCAGGAATCCCAAGGCTGGGGCGCGAAAGTCATCGAGCGCTTGGCCCTGGATCTGAAAGACGCGTTTCCCGATATGCGCGGTTGGTCGTCCAGCAATCTGAAGTACATGCGTTTTTTTGCGCAACACTGCCCGGATGTTCGATTTGGTCAGCAGGCTGCTGACCAATTGCCCTGGTTTCACGTGGTGACCCTGCTGACCAAGCTGGACAGCTCCGGCGAGCGCGAGTGGTATGCGCAACAAACCGTGCAACACGGCTGGTCGCGCAGCACGCTGGAACTGAACATCAAAAGTCGCTTGCAGCAGCGCCAAGGCGCGGCGGTCACCAATTTTGTCGCTCGTTTACCCGCCGCCGATTCAGCGTTGGCCCATGAAACGCTGAAGGATCCCTATCTGTTCGACTTCCTTGGGTTGGGGCATGACGCCCAGGAGCGGGAGATCGAAGAAGGACTGATCCGCCACATCACCCGCTTTCTGCTGGAACTGGGCGCTGGTTTCGCGTTTGTCGGCCGGCAGTTTCGCCTGGAAGTGGGTGGGGACGAGTTCTTCATCGACTTGCTGTTCTACCACATACGGCTCAAACGCTATGTGGTGGTGGAGCTCAAGGCTACGGCGTTCAAACCGGAACATGCCGGACAATTGAATTTCTATTTGGCTGCCGTTGACGCGCAGATCAAGGCCGAGGACGACAACCCCACCATCGGCCTTTTGCTGTGCAAGCAACAGAACCGTTTGGTTGCCGAGTATGCGTTGTCCGGCATCGATAAGCCGATTGGCGTGGCTGAATACCAACTATTGCGTGACCTGCCTGAAACACTGGGCGGCAAACTACCGAGCATCGCTGAAATCGAGGCGGAACTGGCCGGTGACATGGACACAGGAAGTGAATTGGAATGACCGAAGACCAGTTGGAGCACGAAGCCCTTGGATGGTTGGGCGAGTTGGGTTACAGCCATGTCTATGGACCCACGATTGCCCCCGACGGGGACAGCCCCGAGCGCGATAGCTATCGGGAGGTAGTACTGGTGGGGCGCTTGCGCAGCGCAATCGATCGGCTCAATCCCAAAGTACCTTCAGTTGCCCGCGAAGATGCGCTCAAACAGGTGCTGGATTTGGGCGTGCCGGTGCAGATGTCGGCGAATCGGGCATTTCACCGTTTGTTGGTGGGCGGTGTGCCGGTGCAGTACCAGAAGGACGGTGAGACCCGAGGTGATTTCGTTCGTCTGATCGATTGGACTCAGGTGAGGGCCAACGACTGGATTGCGGTTAATCAATTTCCTGTACAGGGGCCAAAGAACACTCGTCGACCCGACATCATTCTGTTCGTCAATGGATTGCCGTTGGTGTTGCTGGAACTGAAAAATCCGGCGGATGTGAACGCTGACATCTGGAAAGCCTTCGAGCAAATCCAGACGTATAAGGAGCAGATCCCGGATCTGTTTCAGTACAACGAAATTCTGGTGATCAGCGACGGTACTGAAGCGCGCATGGGCTCGCTGTCGGCGGACGCCGAGCGTTTCATGAACTGGCGCACCATCGATGGCCAGGACCTGGACCCGTTAGGTCAGTTCAACGAGCTGGAAACGTTGATCCGTGGCGTGTTTGCCCCAGAGATGCTGCTGGATTACCTGCGTTACTTCGTCCTGTTCGAGGACGATGGTCGACTGGTAAAGAAGATTGCGGGCTACCACCAGTTTCATGCGGTGCGCGCGGCCATTCAGCAGGTGGTGATTGCATCCCGCCCGGGAGGCACTCACAAGGGCGGAGTGGTCTGGCATACCCAGGGTTCGGGCAAAAGCATCACGATGACCTGTTTCGCTGCCCGCGTGATGCAGGAAGCTGTGATGGAAAACCCGACTATTGTGGTGATCACCGATCGCAATGATCTTGACGGTCAGTTGTTCGGGGTATTTTCACTCTCGCAGGACTTGTTGCGTGAGCAGCCGGTGCAGGTCGAAACCCGTGGGGACTTGCGTACCAAGCTGGACAACCGCCCCAGCGGCGGCATCGTTTTCGCCACCATCCAGAAGTTCATGCCCGGAGTGGATGAAGACCGCTTTCCGGTGCTGTCCCTGCGCCGCAACATCGTGGTTATCGCTGACGAGGCACATCGCACCCAGTATGGTTTTAACGCCGAGCTGAAAGCACCCGATGTCAATAAAGTCGCTGAAACCAGAACCCGTTACCAGGTTGGTTATGCCGAGCACCTGCGTAATGCGCTGCCCAACGCTACCTTTGTAGCGTTTACCGGGACGCCGGTGTCCAGCGAGGATCGCAATACGCGTTCGGTATTTGGCGAGTACATCCACGTCTACGACATGCAGCAGGCCAAAGAGGATGGTGCGACTGTCGCCATTTACTACGAGTCACGTCTGGCCAAGTTGTCGCTTAAAGCCAGCGAGCTGCCGACGATTGATGACCAGGTCGATGAGTTGGCTGAGGACGAAGAAGAGGGGCAGCAATCACGTCTGAAGAGCCGTTGGGCGGCTCTGGAGAAAGTCGTGGGCGCCGAGCCGCGCATAAAAAGCGTGGCCAAGGATTTGGTGGCCCACTTCGAGGAGCGAAGTCAGGCACAGAACGGTAAGGCCATGATCGTGTCCATGAGCCGCGAAATCTGCGTGCACTTGTATAACGAGATTGTGGCGTTACGCCCGCAATGGCACGACGAAGACTCGGAAAAGGGCGCGATCAAGGTCGTCATGACCGGTAGTGCTTCGGACAAGGCTCTGTTGCGTCCGCATATTTATCCAGCGCAGGTGAAGAAACGTCTGGAGAAGCGCTTCAAGGATCCAGCAGATCCACTCAAGCTGGTGATCGTGCGTGACATGTGGCTGACCGGTTTCGACGCCCCATGTGTGCACACCTTGTACGTGGACAAGCCGATGAAGGGCCACAACCTGATGCAGGCCATCGCACGGGTCAATCGGGTGTTCAAGGACAAGCAGGGCGGTTTGGTGGTTGATTACATCGGTATCGCCAACGAGTTGAAAGCTGCGCTCAAGGAGTACACCGCAAGCAAAGGTAAAGGGCGGCCGACAGTGGATGCTCATGAGGCCTATGCGGTGCTCGAGGAAAAGCTCGACCTGCTTCGAAGTTTCCTGCATGGCTTTGACTACAGCGACTTCCTGAAGGGCGGACACAAGTTGTTGGCGGGTGCCGCCAACCATGTTCTGGGGCTCAAGGACGGGAAAAAACGTTTTGCGGATGCGGCGTTGGCCATGAGCAAGGCGTTCACCTTGTGCTGCACCCTGGACGAAGCCAAAGCGGTGCGCGAGGAAGTGGCTTTCTTTCAGGCGATCAAGGTCATTTTGATCAAGCGCGATGTGAGTCAGCAGAAAAAGACTGACGAAGAGCGTGAATTGGCGATCCGCCAGATCATTGGTAACGCGGTGGTCTCGGGTGAAGTAGTTGATGTATTCCAGGCGGTTGGTCTGGATAAGCCCAACATCGGCTTGCTGGATGACGACTTTCTCGCGGAGGTCCGTAACTTGCCGGAAAAAAACCTCGCGGTAGAGCTGCTTGAACGGTTGCTTGAAGGTGAGATCAAAAGCCGTTTCAGCAACAATCTGGCGCAGGACAAGAAGTTTTCCGAGCTGCTTGATAGCGTGATCAAACGCTATCAGAACCGCTCGATTGAAACTGCCCAAGTCATCGAAGAGCTGATCGAGATGGCGAAAAAATTCGCTGCTGCCAGTAAACGTGGCGATGAGCTCGGCCTGAATGATGATGAGCTGGCGTTCTATGATGCTTTGGCAAATAACGAGTCTTCAGTGCGTGAGCTGGGTGACAAGGTACTGGCCGATATTGCCCACGAATTGACTGAAAGCTTGCGCAAGAACGTCACGGTCGACTGGAACAACCGAGAAAGCGTAAGGGCTAGGCTCCGCTTGCTGGTCAAGCGAATCTTGCGCAAATACAAGTATCCACCGGACCAGCAAGATGAGGCGACCAAGCTGATTCTGGAGCAGGCAGAGGCGCTCTGCGAAGCGTGGGGGTAATTGTAGGGCTCACAGTCTTGATTGGTTGGGGCTAGCTATCAATGCTCCCCTTTACGGGAAATGAGAAGGTGCTGTCGCTTTTTTGCGTTCAGCACCTTTTTTATTGCTCTTGGATTTGATTTCAAGCGGCCATTTACAAAAGACAGAAATGAAAATACACTTTTTTAGTGTTTAAACTCTTTTTTGTTGTTTTTGTGGTGGTGCGATGAAGCGATTGAGAGACTTACGAAAGGCTATAGGGTTCACGCAGGCGGGTCTTGCCAAGGCATTGGGTGTTTCTCAACAAGCGATAGCTCGTTGGGAAAAGGGCGATGCAGAGCCCAGTCTCACCATGCTGAGAGACCTTGCCACTGTAGTGGGTACGAGCGTGGATGATTTGGTGGAATTTGAGGCGGGAGGCGCTCGGATATCATCTCAGCATTGGGAGCCTGCAGACGATCAGATGGTCGATGGATTTTGGGGCCATCTAGGTGTGTTGTTGCCTAGCCGTTTAGACCATCACTGGTACCCGGTAACCAGCGGAGAGCAGGCAAGGATTAGTCGTAATTTACAAGGAGTCGTGAGTTCATCGGGTTGGCTGGTAGTCGCGACTCTGAACAATCGCGTACTGCTGATTAACCCGGCTGCGGTTCAGCGAATCAGATTACTGGATGATGCTGCTGATACGCCAAGCGATGACAGTTGGAGTTTGACGTGGGATGGCTACAACGGGCTATCTCCTGAGGTTTACAGCGCAATCAACGATTATTTCTGGGATGAGCAAGCCTTTGAGGCCGATTATTCAGACGCCTTGCAAAAAATCGCCATTGATCAGATCGAAGAGCACGCTATAGGTGAGGAGGAGGCGTTCAAACTGCTTGAGTGCACGTTTCTATATCTTGAGTCTGGGGCGGAGGTGGTGTTTCGTGCCGAGGCGAACGACCTACTTTCATTGACGTTTGAGGCCGATTGTCAGACACCAGAAAAGATTGTTCTGAGAAATGAGCACAGCGGTGAGTTAAATTTCTTTCCTACTCACAAGGTCGCCTTGGTCAGCATGCCGCTGACTCAGTATCAGCAGGCGGCTCGGGCGTCGATGGAAGAGTCGGAAAGCTTGTAGGTGGTTGAGTCCATATCAAATCGCGGGCATTAAAAAGCCGGCTTGTGGCCGGCTTCTCGGGGACTGGCTTGGTCTATTTTTGGTAAACCGTACCAGCCTTCAAAACGTACATCCGGATCTTGCGTCCGGCTGTGGGACTTGGCGAGAAAGTCATCTGCCTTGTCGGGGCGATCGGACCGGCGCTGGGCGGGTCGATGCCAATGTGGGGCGCAGCATACTGATTTTTGTGGGTAATTCCCAGTGGGATCTGCGGTGTAGAGCCATCAAGCGGGTTTACTCGTGAAGGCTCTGCGCCGGGGGGACCGTTTTTGCGGGCAGTCCGCTTCTGCAAGAAGCGCGCGAAACCGTTGGCTGGGTTGCTTCAGCCGAACGGCACGGGCGGTCGCTGTTTGTTGAGGGTGGACCACCAGAACACCCAGCCGAGGATTTCGATGTTTTGTATTTCAATTTGTTCTGCGCTGAAGATTTCATCGGGATAGCCGCCGCTGTTGTGGCTGCGCAGGCGTAGGGCGCCGCCCGGGAGGCGGTGCAGGTATTTGATACGCAACATGCCGTCATGTTTCAGGGCGTAGATCTGGCCGTCGACGATTTGGGTCAGGCTGCGGTCGATGGCCAGGGTTGAGCCGTCTTCGATTTTCTCCGACATGCTGTCGCCGATCATGGGCACGCAAATGGCCTGGTGCGGTTCGACTTCGAGGCTTTCCAGGTAGTGGCGTGGCAGACGGACAAACGTGCCGGGTATTTCGGCCACTTCGGTGTCCCTGGCGCCGGGCGTCTTGGGAACTTCCTTGTACAGCGGGAGTTCGATGTCGAGGGGTGCAACATGTACCTGATAGATCTCGCGAGTGTCCTGGGCGTCGCATGCCGCGCTGGTCTGGATGGCAGGTTCGCAGGTGGGGTGTTTGGGGCCTTCGCCGTTCAGCAGCCACTGACTGTTCACGCTTAACAGGCGGGCGATTTCTTCCAGCCGTGGGTAGGGCACGCCGCGCAAGTACCAGTTGTTTACGTGCTGGGGCTCGACCTTGCAGAAGATCGCAAACTGGGAAGGGGTAATGCCCACTTCTTTCAGCAGTGCCTTGAAGCGTGGGCCGCAATGATGTTTTTTCATAAACACGGAGTTTACCGACCGATGTGGCGCGGTTGAATAAACATGGCGTTCAAATTGCGCGGGAATATTCTGTTGTTTTGAGCGATAGAGTTAACTTGAACTAAACGGCACTAAACTTTATTCCAAACTGTATTATTTTTAAGTGTGAGTTGATGTTTTAACACGCATGAAAAACCCCGGCTAGCCGGGGTTTTTCGAGTGTTTGAAGCGTGCGGATGACCGCTGTTGCTTAGCCTTTGTAGGCGGCAACCGACTTCATGATTTCGGCGCGAGCGGCTTCAGCGTCGCCCCAACCTTCGATCTTCACCCATTTGCCTTTTTCGAGGTCTTTGTAGTTCTCGAAGAAGTGCTTGATCTGCTCCAGCAGCAAGCCTGGCAGGTCGGTGTATTCCTTCACGTCAACGTACAACTGGGACAGCTTGTCGTGTGGGACTGCGATGACTTTGGCATCGCCGCCGCCGTCGTCGGTCATGTTCAGGATGCCGACTGGACGCGCGCGGATCACCGAGCCTGGAGCAACCGGATAAGGGGTGACTACCAGTACGTCGAGGGGATCACCGTCGTCCGCCAGGGTGTTCGGGATGAAACCGTAGTTGGCCGGGTAGAACATTGGGGTGGCCATGAAACGGTCAACGAACAGGCAATCGCTGTCTTTGTCGATTTCGTATTTGATCGGCGCGTGGTTGGCCGGAATCTCGATCGCGACGTAGATGTCGTTCGGCAGGTCTTTGCCAGCCGGAATCTTGCTGTAGCTCATTGGGCGGTGCCCCCGTAAGTGGCCAGATGACTGGCCGGATTGACCAAAAAGTGGCGGCGATTATAGGCATATTCCGCCGCCGGTGCCACGTACCGGAGGTCGTATGGAGCTAGGTCATAGACCAAGATCGCGGACCAAGGTCGTGGATCAAGATCGTGGACCAAGGTCGAGAACCTTACTCGTGTGCCTGATAGTCCGGATGCCCGGCTTGCAGGCGCACAAGCCTGGCCAGTGGGTCCTGGCGATAAAACAGCTGTAGCTGCTGATACACCTGTGGATAAGTGGCGTGCAGCAAATCCGGGGCGCTGAAGAAGTATTCGCTGGTGACCGCGAAGAACTCCGCCGGGTTTTCCGCGGCGTAGGGGTCTATCGGCGTGTCGGCGTCAGGGTTGTGGTCGAGTTGGCGGTTGAGGTCGTCGTAGGCATGTTGCATCACCCTGGCCCAGTCACTGACCCGCATGTCGCTGTGCAGTGGAGGCAAGCCGTTGGCGTCGCCATTGAGCATGTCGAGCTTGTGCGCCAGCTCATGGATCACCAGATTGTAGCCTTCCCAGCCACCGCTGGCCATGACCCCCGGCCAAGCCAGGATGACCGGGCCCTGCTGCCAGGCTTCACCGCTGTGTTCGCCATCCCACTCGTGCTCGACACCGCTGGCATCGCGATGACGCTGGGGGCTGAGAAAGTCATCGGGATAGAGCACGATTTCATGAAAGCCCTGGTACCAGTTCAAGTCCCCCAGGTGCAGTAACGGCAATTGGGCCTGGGCGGCGAGCAGCAGGCGCTGTTCCTTATGCAGCTCGACGCCGGTCAGGCAGGTCAGGTGCTTGTCTTGCAGGAAGAGCACGGAGGATTCGCGCAGCCACTGGTCTTCGGCCTCGCTCAGGCCGTCGAGAAAACGCAGGTGCTGGCGCACTCGCTGCCAGGTGTCATCGGTCACGGGGTGCTTGGCCAGTGTGCGCTGGCGACGCCAGGTACTGAGGAGTCCCATGGGCATCAGCGCGACTGGGCTTTGGAACTCGAAGCGCCAAGGCGGCTGCGAATGACGCCAATGATCATCGGCACCAGGGACAACAGGATGATGCCCACCACCAGCAACGACAGGTTTTGCTTGATGAACGGTACGTTGCCGAAGAAGTAGCCCAGGGTGACGAGGCCGCCAACCCACAGCAGGGTGCCGAACACGCTGAACGCAAAGAAGCGTGGGTAAGGCATTTTCGCGACGCCGGCGACGAAGGGTGCGAAGGTCCGGATGATCGGCATAAAACGGGCCAGGGTCACGGTCTTGCCACCGTGCCGGTCATAGAAGTCGTGGGTTTGTTGCAGGTAATCCCGACGGAAGATTTTCGAGTCTGGATTACTGAACAGCTTTTCGCCCACCGTTCGGCCGATGACATAGTTGGTGCTGTCCCCGAGTATCGCCGCGAGCATCAGCAGGCCGGCCAGCAACACCGGGTCCATGCCGCCACCGGCCGCGACGGCGCCGGCGATGAACAGCAGCGAATCGCCCGGCAGGAACGGCATGACCACCAGGCCGGTTTCGCAAAAAATTACCAGAAACAGAATGGCGTAGATCCATGGCCCGTAATTGGTCACCAGCAAATCGAGGTACACGTCGAGATGCAGGATTAGGTCGATCGGGTTGAAATCCATGGAGGGCACCTGGGTAGCGGCTCGGCTCGGCAAGCCTGTGCGGAAAGTCTGGAAAGTAAGGCTACAGGGCTGTGAACAATTTCTTACGGCCCATAGATGTCGAAATTATACGGACAGAAGAGTGAAAAGCGTGTGGAGTTTGTAGCGAGGAATTACGAGGATGCAGTGGCAATGCCGAGGTATTGCATCAGCCTCTGCGGCGAATGGACTCGTCCCTTCGCCGCAGCCGCCCATCTCGCTACGAGGCGTTAAAGCTCGTCGCTGATCGGCAAGACGTAGTTCTTGAACTCGGTGTCTTCGCGAAAGCCGATGGACTCGTAGGTCTTGCGCGCCACTTCATTGTTGCTGCTGGTGGACACCCGCATACGGACGGCCTGGGTTTCCTTGGCCATTTTCTTCGCGGTGCGCATCAGGTTGTCGGCGACCAGTTGGCGGCGGGCGTCTTCGGCGACGTAGATGTCATTGAGGATCCATACGCGCTTGAGCGACAGGGACGAAAAGCTCGGGTACAGCTGGCAAAAGCCCAGCAGTCGGTTGTCCTCATCATCGGGCAGGGCCAGGTAGATGACCGATTCCTTGCGTCGAAGGCGTTTTTCCAGGAAGGCCCTGGAGGAGTCTGGATAGGGGAGCGAGCCATAGAACTCGCGGTATTTGACGAACAAGGGCGTCAGTAGGTCCAGGTGCTCGAGGGTGGCTTGAATAATCCGCATGCTAGGCCTCAACTTCATTGTAGATATGACGGCAGTGTCCAGTGGATTTGACGGCAATCGGTTCAAGACTCGGGCGGCCGTTCGTCGACTCTGCCTCAAAGCGGAACTAAAACGCAATGCGGATTCGGTTCAGGCATCCAGCGGGCTTAGCAGGAAGTTTCCTTTGATGGTGACGTCATTTTTTGACTCGAGAGTCTGCACCTGGGCCTCATCTTTCAGATGGACGCCCGACAGCTGTCGCCGACATGCCTCACGCATCAGGTACAGCAAGCGGTGTACGGCCATGCCATAGCTCAAGCCTTCCAGCCGCACGTTGGAAATGCAGTTGCGATAGGCATCGGTCAGGCCGACTTTTGGATTATAGGTGAAATATAAACCAAGGCTGTCGGGCGAGCTGAGGCCCGGGCGCTCTCCGATCAGGATCACCACCATCCTGGCGCCCAGCCGTTCGCCGATTTCATCGGCCACGGCAACGCGGCCCTGTTCCACCAGAATCACCGGTGACAACGACCAGCCTTCGGCCTGCGTCTGCTCCTCCATGCGCGCCAGAAACGGCAGGGTGTGTCGATGCACGGCCAATGCCGACAGGCCGTCCGCCACCACCACCGCCAAATCAACGCCCCCAGGCGTGCTCGCGGCATGTTCGCGCAGTCTTTGCGCGGATTCATCGCTGAGTTTGCGGCCAAGGTCCGGGCGTTGCAGGTAGCTGTGGCGATCGGTGGCGGCGCTGTGCAGCAGCAGGCTGTCGCGTCCGCGCTCGGCCAATTGGGCGCGCAATCCGGCAGAGTCGAAGGGCAGGTGTACGGCATCGCGGGCTTGCGCGTGGGCGTACTGAAAGTCCAACTGAGCGCCGGTCGGCAGGCTGGTGCCGGTGCGTCCCAGGGCGATGCGCGCCGGTGTCAGGCGCCGCAGTTCCAGTAACGGGTTTTGCGGATCCAGGGGTCGTTTGTCCATTAGCACGTCACTCATCCCAATTGCCCCATGGCCTGGCGGAAAGCCGGTGGCAAGCCGTTGCCGAAGTGAACCTTGCCGTCGCCCTGGGTGAAAATACCCATTTTTGCCAGCCACGCCTCGAACTCCGGTGCCGGCTTCAGGCCCAGGGTCTGGCGCGCGTAGAGGGCATCGTGAAACGAGGTGGTCTGGTAGTTGAGCATGATGTCATCGGAGCCGGGGATGCCCATGATGAAGTTGATGCCGGCCACGCCCAGCAGGGTCAACAGGGTGTCCATGTCATCCTGGTCCGCTTCGGCGTGATTGGTGTAGCAGATGTCACAGCCCATCGGCACGCCCAGCAACTTGCCGCAGAAGTGATCTTCCAGGCCGGCGCGAATGATCTGTTTGCCGTTGTACAGGTATTCGGGGCCGATAAAGCCGACCACGGTGTTGACCAGGAATGGCTTGAAGTGCCGGGCCACGGCATAGGCGCGGGTCTCGCAGGTTTGCTGGTCGATGCCATGGTGGGCGTTGGCCGACAGCGCGCTGCCCTGGCCGGTTTCGAAGTACATCAGGTTCTGTCCCAGGGTCCCGCGATTGAGACTCAACCCCGCGTCATAGCCTTCCTGCAACAGGCTCAGGCTGATGCCGAAACTGGCGTTGGCCGCCTCGGTGCCGGCGATCGACTGGAACACCAGGTCCAGCGGCACGCCCCGGTTGATCGCCTCGATGGAGGTGGTGACGTGGGTCAGCACACAGGCCTGGGTCGGGATTTCGTAGCGCTGGATGACCGCGTCGAGCATTTCCAGCATCGCGCAGATCGACGCGATGCTGTCGGTGGCCGGGTTGATGCCGATCATCGCGTCGCCATTGCCGTACAGCAGGCCGTCGAGAATGCTCGCGGCGATGCCGGCCGGCTCGTCGGTGGGGTGGTTGGGTTGCAGGCGGGTCGACAGGCGCCCGCGCAGGCCCAGGGTGCCGCGAAATTGCGTGACGACCCGGATCTTCTGCGCCACCAGCACCAGGTCCTGCACGCGCATGATCTTGGAGACCGCCGCGGCCATTTCCGGTGTCAGGCCGGGAGCCAGTGCCCGCAGGCTGTGCTCGTCGGCAGCGTCGCTGAGCAGCCAGTCGCGAAAGCCGCCGACGGTGAGGTGGCTGACGGTGGCAAACGCGGCGGCGTCGTGGGTGTCGATGATCAGTCGGGTGACTTCATCGGCTTCATAAGGGATCAGCGCTTCTTGCAGGAAATGCTTGAGCGGGATGTCGGCCAACGCCATTTGCGCGGCGACCCGTTCGCCATCGTTCTGTGCGGCAACGCCGGCCAGGAAGTCCCCGGAGCGCGCCGGACTGGCCTTGGCCATCACGTCCTTGAGGTTGTCGAAGCGGTAGATCAGGGCGCCGACGGTATGGGCAAATGCAGCCATGAGCGGTGTCCTCCTCGGTAATCGACTGCAGGCGCTGGCTGGCCGGCTCCTGCAGCGTTGTTTTGGTGCGTGCGCCGGGGGATTGGCCCGGCATTGGTTCATTTAGATGCCGCTGAGCATAGCGTCTGCAGGTGCGTCGGAGCGCTGCTTGGCTGTCAGTTGGAAGTAGATGAAGCCCACTGCCATGAAACCGAGGAAAATCAGGCCGATCAAGGTATTGAACCAGGCCATTGCCACCAGGCAGACAATCGCCAGGAACAGCGCGATCCCTGGAACGATCGGATAGCCCGGTGCACGGAAGGTGCGTTCCAGGTTCGGCTCGGTTTTACGCAGTTTGAACAGGCTCAGCATACTGATGATGTACATCACGATGGCGCCGAATACCGACATGGTGATCATCGCCGCCGTCAGGGTCATGCCTTGCAGGTTGACCAGGCCATCACTGTAGATCGCCGCAATGCCGATCACCCCACCGGCCAGAATTGCCCGGTGCGGGGTCTGGAAGCGCGACAGCTTGGCCAGGCCACGGGGCAGGTAACCAGCGCGGGCGAGGGCGAAGAACTGCCGCGAGTAGCCCAGGATGATGCCATGGAAGCTCGCCACCAGGCCAAACAGGCCGATCCACACCAGCATGTGCATCCAGGTCGAGTTGTTGCCGACCACCGCTTTCATTGCTTGAGGCAACGGGTCGTTGATGTTCGACAGTTGGCGCCAGTCGCCGACGCCGCCGGCCATGATCATGACGCCGATGGCCAGGAACACCAGTGTCAGGATGCCGCTGACATAGGCCCGTGGAATGGTGCGTTTCGGGTCCTTGGCTTCTTCGGCGGCCATGGCCGCGCCTTCGATGGCCAGGAAGAACCAGATGGCAAAGGGAATCGCCGCGAAAATCCCGGGGATCGAACCCAGGGTGAATTCACTGGAGCCGGACCAGCCGTTGAGCACGAAGTTACTGAAGCTGAAGCCCGGCGCTACCACGCCCATGAACACCAGCAGTTCGGCCACGGCCAGCACGGTCACCACCAGTTCGAAGGTTGCGGCAATGCTGACGCCCAGGATGTTCAGGGTCATGAACACGAAATAAGCGCCGACTGCGGCGAGTTTCGGGTCCAGTTCCGGGTACTGCACGTTCAGGTAGGCGCCGATGGCCATGGCGATGGCCGGCGGGGCGAACACGAACTCGATCAAGGTGGCGATCCCGGCAATCAGGCCGCCTTTTTCGCCAAATGCCCGTCGGCTGTAGGCGAAGGGGCCTCCCGCGTGAGGAATGGCGGTGGTCAATTCGGTGAAGCTGAAGATGAAGCAGGCGTACATCGTCGCCACCATCAGGGCGGTGACGAGAAAACCCAGGGTGCCTGCGGTGCCCCAGCCGTAACTCCAGCCGAAGTATTCGCCGGAAATCACCAGGCCGACGGCAATGCCCCATAGGTGCAGGGTGCCGAGTGTGGGTTTGAGTTGTGTGGTGGAAGTCATAAGTCCTCTCTGTCTTTTTTATTGTTGGATCTGGTGGACTTTCGGTGTGGCTGTTTGAGTGAGTGGGTGCTGTTCACGCAGCGGCGGTTTTCTTGCAGATCCTGAATGGCGGGTACGCAAAGCCCGTGCCAGAGCGGCCAGGCCTTGGGTGTTGTGTCATTAAGGACGCCTTCGCGGGCAAGCCCGCTCCCACAGGGCTCTGTGTCAGGTCTTCAAAAAAGTCGATTCACCACAAAAACCTGTGGGAACGAGCCGGCTCGCGATGACTATCGAAAGGGCGGTGCAGCGTTAACTGCACCGCCCCCGGTTTTTAGAAGAAGCCCAGCGGGTTGATGTCGTAGCTCACCAGCAGGTTTTTGGTCTGCTGATAGTGATCGAGCATCATTTTGTGGGTCTCACGGCCGACGCCGGACTTCTTGTAACCGCCGAACGCGGCGTGCGCCGGGTACAGGTGGTAGCAGTTGGTCCACACACGGCCGGCCTTGATGGCGCGGCCCATGCGGTAGGCGCGGTTGATGTCGCGGGTCCAGAGGCCGGCGCCCAGGCCGAACTCGGTGTCGTTGGCGATGGCCAGGGCCTCGGCTTCGTCCTTGAAGGTGGTGATGCTCACCACCGGGCCGAAGATTTCTTCCTGGAACACACGCATTTTGTTGGTGCCCTTGAGCAGGGTCGGCTGGATGTAATACCCGCTCGCCAGGTTGCCCTCGAGTTTTTCCACCTTGCCGCCGGTCAGCAGTTCGGCGCCTTCGCCCTTGGCGATTTCCAGGTACGAGAGGATTTTGTCGAACTGCTGCTCGGACGCCTGGGCGCCGACCATGGTGTCGGTGTCCAGCGGGTCGCCACGTTTGATTTGCAGGACCTTGTTCATGACCACTTTCATGAACTCGTCGTAGATCGACTCCTGCACCAGTGCGCGGGACGGGCAGGTGCAGACTTCGCCCTGGTTGAAGAACGCCAGCACCAGGCCTTCGGCGGCTTTTTCAATGAAGGCCGGCTCGGCCTGCATGATGTCGGCGAAGAAGATGTTCGGCGATTTGCCGCCCAGTTCCACGGTGGACGGAATGATGTTTTCAGCAGCGCATTTCATGATGTGCGAGCCGACCGGCGTCGAGCCGGTAAAGGCGATCTTGGCGATGCGCTTGCTGGTGGCCAGGGCTTCGCCGGCTTCTTTGCCGAACCCTTGCACCACGTTCAGCACGCCGGGTGGCAGCAGGTCGCCGATCAGCTCCAGCAGCACGGTGATGCCCAGCGGCGTTTGCTCGGCGGGCTTGAGTACCACGCAGTTACCGGCCGCCAGGGCCGGAGCCAGTTTCCAGGCAGCCATCAGGATCGGGAAGTTCCACGGGATGATCTGCCCGACCACGCCCAGGGGTTCATGGATGTGATAGGCCACGGTGTTGCCGTCGATTTCCGCAGCACTGCCTTCCTGGGCCCGCAGGCAACCGGCGAAGTAGCGGAAGTGATCCGCGGCCAGCGGGATGTCGGCGTTGAGGGTTTCGCGCACGGCTTTGCCGTTGTCCCAACTTTCGGTGATTGCCAGGACTTCCAGGTTCTGTTCGATGCGGTCGGCAATTTTCAGCAGCACCAGCGAACGCGCCTGGGCAGAAGTGCTGCCCCAGGCATCGGCGGCTGCGTGGGCAGCGTCCAGGGCCTTTTCGATGTCTTCGGCCGTGGAGCGGGGGAATTCGGCAATCGGTTGGCCGTTGACCGGCGAGGTGTTGGTGAAGTACTGGCCTTTGACAGGCGCGACGAACTCGCCGCCGATGTAGTTACCGTATTTGCTCTTGAACGAAACGATAGCGCCTGCAGTACCGGGGTGAGCGTAACGCATGATGAGTGTCTCCTTGGCTTTTGTGCTTATAAGGGAGTACGCGCAATAAGCGCTTGTATAAGCGTAAAGCAAAGGTCGGGCCACTGCGCAGCAGGTCAGGTAAATCAAGGGGTTACGTAGTTGTTGAAGGTGCTGTCATCAGGGCCTGTGACGGATGCGGTACAAGGCCTGTGACACTTTGTACCGCTTGTGGCACAGCCTGTGACTGGCAGGTCAGGCCGGCATTGTAATACGGTTGAGGCTGGAGGATGCTGGGCGTCACCTCACACAAGGCCTACCAGCCCCGGGGAGAACAATAAGAAATGCACGACAACCATTTGAGTCGCCATGCCCGGCAAGTGCTGACCGTCACTCAAGGCAAGCACCAGTTGCATGGGCCGGGCAGTGATCCGTCCATTGTCCGTTCGTGGCTGCGTTGCCTTGAGGATTATCACCTCGACCCGGCCCTGACCATGGCACCGACGGTGCTTGAGCACGGTCGCGTGCTTGAGAGTCGTGAGCGCCTGCAGCAAGTGCTGCACATTGCCGGTGGCGAAATGAACAGCCTGCATCAGCAATTGTCCGGAGCCGGCCACGCGGTGCTCCTGACCGACGCCCGCGGGGTCATCCTCAACTGCGTCACGGCGCCCGCCGAACGCAAGATCTTCGAGCGCGCCGGTCTCTGGCTGGGCGCCGACTGGAGTGAGGCCTGCGAAGGCACCAATGGCATCGGCACCTGCCTGGTGGAGCGCCAGTCGCTGACCATTCACCAGGATGAACACTTTCGCGGTCGCCACACGGGACTGACCTGCTCGGCAAGCCCGGTGTTCGATCCCCATGGCGAACTGCTGGCGGTGCTCGACGTGTCGTCGGCGCGCCACGATGTCTCGCGCCAGAGCCAGTTCCACACCATGGCGCTGGTCAACCTCTCGGCGAAGATGATCGAGAGCTGCTACTTCCTGCGCTATTTCGACAACCAGTGGTTACTGCGTTTTCACCTGCAGGCCGAGTCCGTGGGGTTGTTCAGTGAAGGGCTACTAGCGTTCGATGGGGAAGGGCGGATCAGTGCGGTCAACCAGAGTGCGCTGAACCTGTTGGGGCATATTCGCGGCGGGCTGCTGGGCAAGCCGGTGGAGGCGTTTTTCGACTGCTCACTGGATGATCTGTTGGGCCGGGCAAGCGCCAATGCCAGTGCCAGTTGGCCGTTGCGCACCCGCGACGGGCGGCATCTGTTTGCCGTGGTGCGGGGGCAGACGCGCCGTGCTCCGGTGCCGGTGATGCCGGCAGCGGTGGCCCCTGAACGTTCGGCGTTGGCGGGTATTTGCCTGGGCGACGAAGGCTTGCAGGCGGACTTTCGCAAAGCCTTGCGGGTGTTTGAGCGTGATGTGCCGCTGCTGATCAATGGCGAAACCGGCTCCGGCAAGGAGGCTTTCGCCAAAGCCGTGCATCAGGCCAGTCAGCGTGCCGAAAAGGCCTTCGTCGCCCTCAACTGCGCGGCCATCCCTGAAAGCCTGATCGAGAGCGAACTGTTCGGTTATCGCGGCGGCAGCTTTACCGGTGCGCGCAAAGAGGGCATGCGCGGCAAGTTGCAGCAGGCCGATGGCGGTACCTTGTTCCTCGATGAAATCGGCGACATGCCCCTGGCCTTGCAGACCCGGTTGTTACGGGTGCTGGAAGACCGCCAGGTGGTCCCGATCGGGGGTGAGCCGGAATCGGTCAACGTGCGGATCATCAGTGCGACCCACCGAGATCTGCTGGGGCGGGTGCAGGACGGTAGCTTCCGCGAAGATCTGTATTACCGGCTCAATGGACTGGAAGTCGCGCTGCCGGCATTGCGCGAACGAACGGACAAATCCCTGTTGCTGGATTTCCTGCTGGCCGAAGAAGCGGGGGGTGAAGGGATCGTGATCGAGGCCGCGGCGCGCCAGGCCCTGCTGGGATTTGACTGGCCGGGCAACGTACGTCAGTTGCGCAACGTGTTAAGGACCTTGGCGGCCTTGTGTGAGGACGGGCGAATCAGGGTGGAGGACTTGCCGGCAATCATCCGCCAGGCCCGACCCGCGGTGGCGTTGGTCGCCGAGGCACTGTCGGAGCATCCACTGGACGATGCCGAGCGCCTGGCCCTGCTCAATGCCCTGGAGCAACAGCGCTGGCACATGACCCATACCGCCGAACAGCTGGGGGTCAGCCGTAACACACTCTATAGAAAGCTGCGTAAGCATGGGATTACGCGGTAGAGAGTACGGCCTTGAATAACACTGAGCGACAGTTGCTCAGCGAAAGAATATGTCCGGGAGGTCATCAAATAGGTCATCGTCAAAGTTCATGGCCTTCTGATACTCCCTTTGCGCCTTGAGCCAGGCTTTCAGGGTTTTTGGATCCTTCAGTTCTTCACACAGGATGCTCAGCTCTTCGGTGTCGATGAGTAGCATCTTGAGTTGATATTGGTACTTGCCAGACAGATTCTGAGGAGTCACCTCATCGAACGGATCGAGGTTGAATTGCTGTTTGAATATCCGCTCCTGGGCGATCACCTCCTGCCGCAGCTCGTTGAACTGCTCGGTGAGTATCTGGTTGTAGTGCTTGAGTCGGTCGGCGGAAAGTGTGCCGAGGGTGTCCGCGTCGATGTGCTCTATTTCCAGCTGCAGGTGCAATAGTTCAAGCAGGTTCCGTTCGCTATAGGCGTGGTTGGCACGTTGCATCAGCACGGTCTTGCGTTCGCGCTCGTCGGGATCGGTTTCTCGGTCAGGGTGTAGGGCGCTGGCCAGCTTGCGGTAAACTTCGCGCACAGATTGGCTGGCTTGGGCGGCCTCTGCTTCCTCGCGCAGTTGGCGCGCGGTTTTTTTACCCGGTTTTTGTTGCTGTGCCGTTTGCTCGGTTTGTTGCCGCTCGTAGATTTTTTGCGCAATGTCATCAGCAGACTTCATGTCGATATCGTCGTCCAGCTCAACGCCGAACATCTCTTGCAGTCCCTGCATGAATAGCTCGTCTTCTTCACGTTCATCGGCATCGAAGTCACGGCCGCTGTGTTTGTTGTACAGCGCTTTGAGGATTGCCTCTTCCTCATCGTTGCAACTGTCGCTATCGATCAATGAGAAGGCTTGGGCGCAAATTCCCTGCGTCAATGTCTGGCGATCGGTTTTCGAGAGCTTGGTCCGTTCGCTGAGGTCATCAAGGACATGCACGAGCTCAAGAGTCTGTTGATGAAGTTTGCCGAGTTGGGGGATGAACTCAGAGTGCCAGCGTTCGATATAAAGCGGGGTTGAGGTTTCCCATGCCTGGAGAAGCTGACTCTGTTTTTCGATCTTCTTGACAAGCCCGTTGAATTTTCGTTGCCCGGCGGACAGTTTTTTCGTTCCTGAGTCAGGAGTGATGCTGAGCTGAGTAGTGTTGTTATTCATGAGAGGGCTCAAGGTGATCATCCCCAAGGTAGAGGCGGTATTATCGCGGCGGATCATGCCAAATGTGTTGCCATATAGCGCGGGACGATTCTGAATGTTGTATAGCGTGATGGGAAGCCACCGTCGGGCCGGCTAAACACAAGGTGCGAATTTTCCCACCCTACGCTAACCTGCCTCGATGTTTTACGAGGTTGACTATGCACATTCATATTCTGGGTATCTGCGGCACTTTCATGGGTTCGATGGCGGTTCTGGCCAAAGAGCTGGGCCACCGTGTGACCGGCTCCGACGCCAATGTCTATCCACCGATGAGCACTCAGCTGGAGGCTCAGGGCATTGAGTTGACGCAAGGCTACGATCCGGCGCAACTCGATCCGGCACCGGACCTGGTGGTGATCGGCAACGCCATGTCCCGCGGCAACCCGGCGGTCGAATACGTGTTGAACAAAGGTTTGCCTTACGTCTCCGGCCCGCAATGGCTGGCCGACCACGTGCTGCAAGGCCGCTGGGTACTCGCCGTCGCAGGCACCCACGGCAAGACCACCACCAGCAGCATGCTCGCCTGGGTGCTGGAACACGCCGGCATGAGCCCGGGTTTCCTGATCGGTGGCGTACCACAGAACTTCTCGGTGTCGGCCCGCCTGGGCGATACGCCATTCTTCGTGATCGAAGCCGACGAATACGACAGCGCCTTTTTCGACAAGCGCTCGAAGTTCGTGCACTACCGCCCGCGGACCGCGATCCTCAATAACCTTGAGTTCGATCACGCCGATATTTTTCCCGATCTGCCGGCCATCGAACGGCAATTCCACCATTTGGTGCGCACCATCCCGAGTGAAGGCCTGGTGATTCACCCGACCACCGAGCCGGCCTTGCAGCGGGTGATCGAGATGGGCTGCTGGACTCCGGTGCAAACCACGGGGGCGGGCGGGCAGTGGCAGGTCAAGCTGTTGAGTGAAGATGGCTCCCGTTTCGAAGTGATGTTCGAAGGCGTCGCGCAAGGCGTGGTCGACTGGGACATGACCGGTCAACACAACGTGGCCAACGCCCTGGCGACGCTGGCTGCCGCTCGTCATGTGGGCGTGGTTCCGGCCATGGGCATCGCTGCATTGAGCGCGTTCAAAAGCGTGAAGCGTCGGATGGAAGTCGTGGCGCAGGTTAACGGCATTACCATTTACGATGACTTTGCCCACCACCCGACCGCCATCGCCACCACCCTCGACGGCCTGCGCAAACGCATTGGCGACGCGCCGTTGATCGCGATCATCGAGCCGCGCTCCAACTCGATGAAGCTCGGCGCACACCGTGACGGTTTGCCGGAAAGCGTGGTCGATGCCGATCAGGTGATCTGGTATGCCCCGGCCAACCTGGGCTGGGACCTGGCCGGTACCGCCACGCAGTGCACGGTGCCCTCGATCGTCAGCGACTCGCTGGAAGGCATCATCGAGCGGGTCAAGAGCCAGGCCCGGCCTGGCACCCATGTGGTGATTATGAGCAACGGCGGCTTCGGCGGCCTGCACGGCAAACTGGCCGAGGCGCTTAAATGAACAACGGTCCGGACCGCGTCACGCTGGCCATGACCGGCGCCTCTGGCGCCCAGTACGGCTTGCGGCTGCTCGATTGCCTGGTGCGTGAAGACCGGGAGGTGCATTTCCTGATCTCCAAGGCCGCGCAACTGGTGATGGCCACCGAGACCGATGTCACGCTCCCGGCCAAGCCGCAAATGATGCAGGCCTTCCTCACCGAGTACACCGGTGCGGTGGCCGGGCAGATTCGGGTCTACGGCAAGGAAGACTGGATGTCGCCGGTGGCCTCGGGCTCTGGCTCGCCAGCGGCGATGGTGGTGGTGCCGTGCTCCACCGGGACGTTGTCGGCAATCGCGACGGGCGCCTGCAACAACCTGATCGAGCGCGCCGCCGACGTGACGTTGAAAGAGCGTCGGCAGCTGATTCTGGTGCCGCGCGAGGCACCGTATTCCAGTATTCACCTGGAAAACATGCTCAAGCTGTCGAACATGGGCGTGACCATTCTTCCCGCGTCACCGGGTTTCTATCACCAGCCGCAGACCATCGATGACCTCGTGGATTTTGTCGTGGCGCGGATTCTCAATGTGCTGAACATCCCGCAAGACATGCTGCCGCGCTGGGGCGAGCACCATCTCAGCAGCGATGAATAAGCTGCTGGCGATTCTGCTGGCATTGCAACTGGCCGGCTGCGCCACCGTGCGCACCCTGGACGCCGCCAAGCCGGGAGCGCCGCTGGTGTACTCGGGAACCCGACTCGATCTGTATGTGATGCAGGGCGGATGCTGCGCGATGGACCGGTTTGGCGCTGAAGCGCCGAGCTATCCAGGCCTTGATTTGCCGGCTAGCGCACTGCTCGACACGTTGCTGTTGCCGTTGTCGGTCTTGACGGTACTGGGCGTTGGGTTTCAGGCGACGGGCGGGTTGTAGCGCTCAGCCCGGTTCCTTGATGCATGGCCTGTGGCGAGCGAGCTTGCTCGCGCTGGGCTGCGCAGCAGCCCAAAAAAGGGTCGCCGAGGTTTATCTGAAAGACAGTAATCGTCTTGTTGGGGCCGCTGTGCAGCCCAGCGGGAGCAAGCTCCCTCGCCACAGGGACGGTGTTGGTTTGTGACACTACTTGCCTAACTTGCGCAACTCATCCGACTCGACAATCCGCACGCCATCCTGTTCTTCCAGCGCCAGGCGCCACATGGCGCGGGCCAGTTGGCAGGCTTCGATGCCATGGTATTTGCCCGGAAGCAGCCGCGACAACGGGCCGGCAACTTTCTCGGCCAGACGTGGCTCCAGGCGTTCCCCCAGCAGCAGGGAAGGCCGGCAGATGGTCAGTTGCGGCCAGTTCTGGGCGCGCAGGGCCTGCTCCATTTCACCTTTGACGCGGTTGTAGAACACTGACGATTTTGGATCGGCACCCAGGGCGCTGATCACGATCAGGTGCCGTGCGCCCATTTCGCGCGCACGTTTGGCGAAGGCCACCACCATGTCCAGGTCGACGGCGCGGAAGGCCTGTTCGGAGCCGGCCTTCTTGATGGTCGTGCCCAGGCAGCAGTAGGCGGTGTCCACCCGTCCGCTGAGTTGTGGCAGGAATACTGTCGGCTCGCCGACCGGATTTTCAAGGTGGGGATGTTCGGCCAGTGGCCGGCGTGATGGTGCCAGCACGCGGCTGACAGTCGGCTCACTGAGCAGGCGATCAAGCAAATGTTCACCGGTCAGGCCGGTGGCTCCAGCGAGCAGTATGTGCTGAGGCGTCAAGTACATAGTGTTTCTCCCTTGATACTGTTCAGCTTAGTTGCTCTTTGTTTCCTTGCTGTCCGAGGCGGCACTTTGCAGGGCTTTTCTTGCTTGTTGCTTGCGCAGGGCTTGCCAGCGCGCTAGAACGCCCTTGGGCGCCCAGATTTGTGGTTCGGAGGCTTCGAAGCTGTCCGCCAGCTCGCGCTCGGCGACTGCTGCCTTGGCCAGCTTGAACGCTTGCTCCAGATCGTCGCTCTGGTTCAGGGCCTGGGCGAACAGGGCATCGCCGAAGTAAGTGAAGTCCGCTTCCTCCGAGCAGCCGAAGGACACCCTATCGGCGCGGGAGGCGGTCATGATCAGGGTGCGTTCGTCTTTGAGCGCCGGGATGAAACCGCCGGAATAGCAGGCGGAAATCACGATGATCTTGTCGCGGTTTTTCAGCGGGGCCAGTACGCTGGCCAATTCATCGGCCGGCAGGTCGGCCAGCTCCATTCGGGGCTGGTCGAGTACCAGTTCGTGTTCTTGAGTGCCATGACTGGTCAGGTAGATGAACAGCAAGTCTTCCGACCCGCTGCGTTCGGCCAGGGTCAGGGCGGCGCGACGCAGGTTTTCGCGGGTGGCCATTGGCCGGTCACCGAGGTGCTCGCGATGATTGACCAGGCGGATCTGGCCGTAGGCGCCGAAGCGGCTGGCGAGCATGTTGCTGACGTAGTCGGACTCGCGCAGGAACACGCTCTGCTTGCCATCACCGCCCAGTGTCAGGCTGTACAGCTCGATCGCAGGCGTTGAGGCCGGCACATTGGCCAGTGCCGCTTCGAGCAACCGTCCCTGCGCGAGCAGCCCCAGTTCGAGGGTGTCGGGCAGCAATTTGCCATCAGCATCGCGTACGCGTTGACCGTTGATCCACTCACCGCTTTGCACCGTGCCATCGGTCAGTACCAGGGTGCCATGCCCCTGATAACTGTCATTGTCGAACTGACCGATGTAAAAACTGCCGTCGGCCAGGTTCAGGCGACCCTGCCCGGTGAAGCGCCAGTCGCTGAAGTGGCCGATATAGTGGCTGTTGTCAGCGCCGATCAACTCGCCCTTGCCATTGAGGGCGCCTTCCTTGAACTGGCCGATCCAGACATCGCCGTCGGCGTTTTCGTAGCGACCCTTGCCATGTAGCTGATTCTGTTTGAAACCGCCGGCATAGGCGTCGCCTTCGGCGCTGCTGAAGGTGCCGTTGCCGTCCAGCTGGCCATCGACGAAATGCCCACTGAACTGATTGCCGCTGGCATCGCTGCGCTGGCCTTCGCCATTGGGTTTGCCATGGGCGAATTGGCCCTGGTACTGGCTGCCATCTTCGAGCTCCAGGCGTCCGAGACCGGAATACTGATCGGCCTTGAACTCGCCGCGGTACATCATGCCGCTTTCCTTGAGCGTGCCCTCGCCCTCGCGTCGACCCAGTTTGAAACCACCGGTGTAGCTGCTGTCCTGAGTGGTCAGCGTGCCCTGGCCATGGAACAGGCCCTGGTGGAAGCCGCCGCGATAAACCTCGCCATTGCTGCCGTGCCATTCGCCCTGACCATGCCACTGGCCCTTGTCGAACTGGCCGGCATACCAACTGCCGTTCGGGTAGTCGATGCGACCCTCGCCTTGCAGCAAGCCATTGACCAGATCGCCCCGATACCGACCACCATCGGGCAGCCGTGCGTCAGGCGGCAAAAGCGATTCGCCGTCGCCACATGCGGTGAGCAACAGGGTCAGTGCAAGAGGTGCAAGTGAGCGCATAGCAGGATCCGGGCAATTAGGCGACCGAGTATGCCGCAGCTATGTGTCTGATATATAGAGACGCGGTGCGAAACAGCTACAGCCGCCTCGCACCCGACAAGGGTTACACGAACGCCAGCGACAGCGATTCAGCGACGTACGCCGGTTTTTCCTGACCTTCGATTTCCAGCGTGGCGATGGCCTTGAGCAGCCATTGGCCGGGTTTCTTCTCGGTCACTTCTCCCAGCTCGACCTTGAGGCGAACCCTGGAATTGACTTTCACCGGTTGAATGAAACGCACGCTGTCCAGGCCGTAGTTGACCAACATCTTCGCGCCTTGCGGCAGGATGAGGATGTCTTCCATCAGTTTCGGAATCAGTGACAGCGACAGGAAGCCGTGGGCAATCGTGCCGCCAAACGGGGTTTGTGCTGCCTTGACCGGATCAACGTGGATGAACTGAAAATCGCCTGTGGCTTCAGCGAACAGGTTGATGCGTTCCTGATCGATGGTGAGCCATTCGGAACGTCCGAGTTCCTTGCCGACATAATCATTGAGCTCTGCAACTGGAACATAGGGCATTGAGACTCTCCTTGAGTTCATCACTTTTATAGTTTTTGAGTGGGGGCCGGGGCCCGAACAACCACTTTAGATCATCATGGCGGTTTGTTCCGGTCAAGCTTCCATACCTTTGGCGAATACCCATGCATAGCAGATGCCATGCTTATAATGTCCGGCCCGCTTGTGGGGGGGACAAGTTTTGCTGGAGATGTCGAATGTTGCTTCGCGGCCTGACCTGGCTGGTGCTGTTTCAGTTGCTCGGCACCGCCATCAACCATCTGTTTGTGCCGGTGTTGCCGGGGCCGATCGTCGGTCTGCTGCTGTTGCTGGTGTTCTTGATCATCCGCGGTGAAGTGGGCGAGCCGTTGAACCTGGCGGCCGGCAGCCTGCTGCGTTACTTGCCGCTGCTGTTGGTACCGCCGGCCGTGGGTGTGATGGTGTATGCGGCCGATATCGCCGCCGATTTCTGGGCCATTGTCGGCGCGCTGGTCCTGTCGCTGCTGTTGTCCATGGCCTTTGCTGGCGTGCTGATGCAACGCATGGTCAAGCGTCAGGCGCAACGGGAGGACAGGCCATGATGGTGGATTGGCAAGGTGCATTGGCGGCGGTCATTCATCATCCGTTGTTCGGCATCGGCATTACCCTGGGGGCCTATCAGCTGGTGCTGGCGGCATTCGAGAAAACCCGCTGGATCTTTCTGCAGCCGGTGCTGGTCTCGATGTTGCTGGTGATCGGCGTGCTGCTCGCCTGTGGGTTGACCTACGCCGAATACCGTAAAAGTACGGAAATCCTCAGCATCCTGCTGGGACCGGCGACCGTCGCGCTGGCGGTACCGCTCTATCTCAATCTGCGGCGGATTCGCCAACTGTTCTGGCCAGTGTTTACTACGCTGGTGATAGGTGGCGTGGTCGCCACCGGCATGGGGGTGTTACTGGGCTGGTGGTTTGGCGCCGAGCACATGATCCTGATGACCATGGCGCCGAAGTCGGTGACCTCGCCGATCGCGATGCTGGTGGCCGAGCAGATTGGGGGTGTGGCGGCGTTGGCCGCGGTGTTCGTATTGATTACCGGGGTGATTGGGGCGATTTTCGGTCCGGCCCTTTTGACCCGGCTGGGTGTCCATGGACCCGAGGCGCGTGGCATGGCGTTGGGCATGACCGCCCATGCGGTAGGCACTTCGGTGGCCTTGCAGGAAAGTGAAGAGTGCGGTGCATTTGCCGCGTTGGCGATGAGCCTGATGGGCGTGGCCACGGCAGTGCTCCTGCCGTTGGCGGTGTCGATGGTGGTTTAAGGAAATCTTTATGAGTCTGGCGCTTTTCCCTCTGAACACGGTGCTGTTCCCTGGTTGTACCCTCGATTTGCAGATTTTCGAGGCGCGCTACCTGGACATGATTGGCCGCTGCATGAAGCAGGGCGAAGGCTTTGGCGTGGTGTGCATCCTGGAGGGCGAGGAAGTCGGTGCTGCCGCCAGCGGCTGTGCGGTTTTCGGGTGCGAAGCGCGGATCACCGACTTCACCCAGCAGGACAACGGTTTGCTGGGGATTCGTGTGCAGGGCGGGCGACGCTTTCATGTGCTGGGGGCCGACGTCCGCCAGGATCAGTTGATCGTCGCCGACGTCGAGTGGCTGGGGGAAGCGCCTGAACAATCGTTGCAGGATGAAGATGCCGATCTGATCGCCTTGCTCAAGGCATTGGCCGAACACCCGATGGTCGAGGCGCTGAATATGGGCGGCGAGGTTTCAGGCCGGCAATCGCTGGCCAATCAGTTGGCCTATCTGCTGCCGTTTTCGGAGCTGGACAAGATTGACTTGCTGCAGCTCGACGACCCACAGCAACGCCTGGATGCGATTCAGGCGTTGCTGGACAAGTTGCAGGGCGAGTTGTTTGTCTGATGTTTTGTCAGTAGGCATACCGCTCTATCGCATGGGGTAAATGCCACAACGCGAAGAATCCGAACAGTGCCACCATCGTTGGCAGTACCAGCCACCAGGCTTTTGCCGGCATCGCCTCCAGTGGTGCCTGGCGTTGACTCAACCACAGGCTGGCAGCGCAGACACAGGCTGCCAGCATGGCGCCAGCCAGCACATCGGTCGGCCAGTGGGCCCCCAGATAAACGCGCGACAAGGCAATCGTCAGGGCTGGCAAGCAGCCCAGCAGTAGCCAGGTCAGGCGCATCCGCTGCGGTTGGCCGCGACCGGCCAGCACGGCCAGGGTCAGGAACAGCGCAAACGAGCCTGAGGCGTGGCCGCTGGGCATGCTGTAGCTGGTCAACGGGTCGCTCAGCACTTCCGGGCGCACGCGGGCGAACAGGTGCTTGGTGCCGGTATTGGCCAGCGCGGTGATCAGCAGGGTGGCGCCGGCGAAGACCATGTGTCGCCATTGTCGAGTGACCAACAGCAGGATCGTCAGTGCCGCGCTGATCACCAGCATGTGCTTGAACTCGCCGAGCTGGGTGAACATCACCGCCAGTTCATCCAGCAAGGGGCTGCGGTGTTCCTGGACCAGTGTCATCAAACCCTGGTCGAAGGCCGTGAGGTGCGAGTAGCCGATAAACAGTCCGCCCAGTATCACCAGGCTGAGGCCGGAAATCAGCAGGGTGGCCCGGCGATGGCTGCGCAAGCTGCTGTTGATGCTCAGGCCGATCAATACCGCAATGCTGCCGACCACCAGCCCGGCCTGTGGCCAGAATCCTTCGGGCAATGGCAGGCGAATGGCGGCTCCGGTGGCCCAGCCCGGCAGCAGGTAAGCCACTGCCCAGCCCGCGCCAGCGAGCAGGCTCACCGCAAAAAAACGCGGGAAGGGCATGTCGAACATCCCGGCCACCATGGGCAGCATCGGCCGCAATGGCCCGATAAAGCGCCCGACCAGCAGGCTGGCGATCCCGTAGCGCTGGAAATAGGCTTCGGCGCTGCCGATCCACTCGGGGTGGTGTCGTAGCCCGGGCAGGCGTCGGATGTTCTGGTGGAAGTGCCGCCCCAGGAAGTACGACGCCACGTCACCCAGCATGCCGCCGAGAAAACCCAGCAGCAGGGTTTCGCCCAATGACAGGGCACCACTGCCGGCCAGTACGGCCACGGCAAACAGCAGTACGGTGCCGGGTACGATCAGGCCGGCAATCGCCAGGCACTCGACACAGGCGACGACGAATACCGCAACCGCCAGCCATTGCGGGTTTGCCGTCAACCAGACGGTCAGGCTATCGAGCCAAGGGCCCATAGAGACAACTCCATTGTTTTTCGTTAGTCCGCAGGGCGGTGGTTCAGATCAGCAAATAGTCGCGGCCTTCGACCTGGCCCCGGCGCAGAGGGTTCCGCGAGCAGTAGGGAGCGTAGGCACTGTCGACGAAGCGGTACATCAGGTGTTCGTCACGGCCATGGGGGATGCCCAGGCGCGTGGTCTGAATAACACGATTGGGCGGCCTGCCGATGTCTTCGACAAACAGTACTTCATGGTCGAAGCGCTTGGCATCCCAGATCGGTACCTTCAACCCCAGCGCCTTGCACAGCAGCGTCTGGCCGGCGCAGAGCTTTTGCGATGCGCGTGGCCGGCCATTGGTGTCGGGGTTGTTGAGCAGCATCTGGGCCAGGCTTGCCGGCCCGGATACGTCATCGACCCAGGGGTAGGCCGACTTGATCAGCACCGCATTGCCCGGCCCGTGTGCGCTGAAGTTCAGTGAGTCACCGCCCCGGGCGTAGTACATATAGATGTGACCGCCATCCAGAAACAAAGCCTTACGCTTTTCTGTATAGCCAAGGGAGGCGTGACTGCCTTTTTCATCACAGTAATAGGCTTCGGTCTCGATAATGCGCGCCGAAAGCCACAGATCGCCGACCCGATGACGGATCACTTTGCCCAGCAGTTCACAGGCCAGCAGTTGAGCGTCGCGGTTGAAAAAGCTGTCGGGCAGGGCTTTTGGCGGCTTCGGAGTGCTCGGCTTGGGCATGGGGGCAGCGTTATAGAGACCAAATATGACGTTATGATAACAACGACGGCCTTAATCGAGGCTGAATGCTGTCTATTTTGACCATCCGCCCGTCACCGCTGTTAGTAGGCGGGCGCGGCAGCTATAATCTTCCGTTTCCTCTTTGCCAAGACCACACCAGACCATGACTGAGTCCGTTCTTGACTACATGACCCGTTTGGGTCGCGCTGCCCGCGACGCTTCCCGCGTGATCGGCCGTGCCAGTACCGGGCAGAAAAACCGTGCCCTGCTGGCGGCCGCCAACGCGCTGGATGCCGCTCGCGACGAGTTGACCGCCGCCAACGAACTTGACCTGGCCGCTGGCCGGGCCAATGGGCTTGAGCCGGCCATGCTCGAACGTCTGGCCCTGACCCCAGCACGCATCGACGGCATGATCGTCGGTTTGCGCCAGGTGGCGGCGTTGCCCGACCCGGTAGGCTCGATCCGCGACATGAGTTATCGGCCGTCAGGTATTCAGGTCGGCAAGATGCGCGTGCCCCTGGGTGTGGTGGGGATCATCTATGAGTCGCGGCCGAACGTGACCATCGATGCCGCGAGCCTGTGCCTGAAGTCGGGTAACGCGACCATCCTGCGCGGTGGTTCCGAGGCGATTCACTCCAACCGTGCCATTGCCGCCTGCATTCAGCGCGGCTTGGCCGAGGCCGGCTTGCCGGCGGCCGTGGTGCAAGTGGTCGAAACCACCGACCGCGCCGCCGTTGGCGCGCTGATCACCATGCCCGAGTACGTCGATGTGATTGTGCCGCGCGGCGGCAAGGGCCTGATCGAACGCGTCAGCCGCGATGCCCGCGTGCCGGTGATCAAGCACCTGGACGGCATCTGCCATGTCTACGTCAGTGCCCACGCCGAGCTGGCGAAGGCCCAGCGCATTGCGTTCAATGCCAAGACGTACCGCTACGGCATCTGCGGCGCCATGGAAACCCTGCTGGTCGACCAGGCGGTCGCCAAGGACTTCCTGCCGGCCATGGCTGCCCAGTTCCGCGAAAAAGGCGTTGAACTGCGTGGCTGCGAGCGTACCCGCGGCATCATCGACGCCGTGGCCGCGACCGAGGAAGACTGGAACACCGAATACCTGGCGCCGATTTTGTCGATCCTGGTGGTCGATGGCCTGGACCAGGCAATTGAACACATCAACCATTACGGCTCGCACCACACCGACTCGATCGTCAGCGAACACCAGGGCGAAGCCCGGCGTTTCGTGGCTGAAGTCGACTCGGCGTCGGTGATGATCAACACGCCAACGTGCTTTGCCGATGGATTCGAATACGGATTGGGTGCCGAGATTGGCATTTCTACTGATAAGCTGCACGCCCGTGGCCCGGTGGGGCTCGAAGGTCTGACCTGCGAGAAGTACATTGTGGTCGGTGATGGCCAGTTGCGCGGTCAGGAGTCGGTCTGACTTGGGCGACCTCGGCAAAAGCGCCGCTGCGACTGCCCTCGAACCCCGGCCTCGGCGCATTGGTGTCCTGGGCGGGACCTTCGATCCGGTGCACGTTGGCCATTTGCGCGGTGCGCTGGAAGTGGCCGAGTCATTGACGCTCGATGAGGTACGCCTGACGCCCAGCGCCAGGCCGCCCCATCGGGATACGCCGCAGGTATCGGCGCTTGACCGTCTGGCGATGGTCGAATGCGCGGTAGTTGGGGTTGCACCGTTGAAGGTGGACGACCGCGAGCTCAAGCGCGACAAACCGTCCTACACTATCGACACCCTGGAGCTGATGCGCGCGGAACTCGCCGCTGATGACCAGTTGTTTCTGCTTTTGGGCTGGGACGCATTTTGCGGCCTGCCCACTTGGCACCGCTGGGAAGAGTTGCTCCAGCATTGCCACATCCTGGTGCTGCAACGCCCGGATGCCGACAGCGAACCGCCGGATGCCTTGCGCAACCTGCTGGCAGCGCGCTCGGTGAGCGACCCGCTGGCCCTTGATGGGCCGAGTGGACAGATTGCATTCGTCTGGCAGACACCGCTCGCGGTATCCGCCACCCAGATCCGTCAACTGCTGGCCAGCGGTAAGTCGGTACGTTTCCTGGTGCCCGACGCGGTCCTGGCCTACATCGATGCGCACGGGCTTTACCGTGCGTCGAACTGAATAGGAGTGCTTCAAGGCACGTGGCAACAACGTGTATTGAAGCGCCCGAACATACGAGCAAAACGAGTTTTATATGACTGACAAAGACGTAACTAAAGTAAAGCGCAAAGGCACGTTCAAGAGCGCCCCGCTGCCAGTAGAGGCTGCCACCGGCCCGGCGCTTGTCGGCGAAGCGCTGGTCAAGGTCTCCGTGGCAGCCCTGGAAGACGTCAAAGCCCAGGACATCCTGGTGATCGACGTGCGTGAAAAGCAGAGCATCACAGACTTCATGATCATCGCGACAGGTACGTCCAACCGTCAGATCGGCGCGATGCTGGACAAAGTCCGCGAAGCGGTCAAAGCCCAGGGCGTCAAGCCGCTGGGTGAAGAAGGCAAGGGCGACAGCGACTGGGTGCTGCTGGACATGGATGATGTCATCGTGCACATGATGACCTCCAATGCCCGCCAGTTCTACGACCTGGAGCGTCTGTGGGAAGGTGCCGAGCAGAGCCGTGCCGCCGATGGCAAGCACCACAGCCCTGAAGTCGGCCACGAGCACTTCACCAAGCTCAACAAAGACCAGCAATAAGGGCTCGCTGTGCGACTGCGACTGATCGCCGTCGGTTCACGCATGCCCAAGTGGGTGGAAGAAGGCTGGCATGAATATGCCAAGCGTCTTCCTTCCGAGCTGGCGCTGGAACTGGTGGAAATACCGCTCAATACCCGTGGCAAGAATGCTGACGTGGCGCGTTTCATTCGCCAGGAAGGCGAAGCCATGCTGGCCAAGGTCGGCCCCAACGAGCGCATCGTCACCCTCGAAGTCCATGGCAAGCCGTGGAGCACGGAGCAGTTGGCTGTGGAACTCGATCGCTGGCGGCTGGACTCACGCACGGTCAACTTCATGGTCGGCGGCCCCGAGGGGCTGGCGCCGGAAGTGTGCGCGCGGGCGGATCAGCGCTGGTCGTTGTCGCCACTGACCTTGCCGCACCCGCTGGTGCGGATCCTGATCGGTGAACAGCTGTATCGTGCCTGGACAGTCTTGTCCGGCCACCCTTACCACAAGTAGTTCTACGCGCTCATGTCTCAGCCGATCCGCATCAAGGACCACGAAAAAGACGCCCGTCTGGTGCGTAGTCGCGTCGTGTTCGGCGCCATTGCGGTCGTGGTGCTGATCTGCGTGCTGATTGCGCGGTTGTATTACTTGCAGGTGATTCAATACGAGTACCACTCGACCCTGTCGGAAAACAACCGCGTCCACGTTCAGCCGATTCCACCGACCCGCGGCTTGATCTTCGACCGTAATGGCGTGGTGATTGCCGATAACCGGCCCAGCTTCAGCCTGAGCATGACGCGCGAGCGCTCCGGCGATTGGCAGCAAGTACTCGATGTAATCGTCGAAGTGCTGCAGCTGACACCCGAAGACCGGGCGATTTTCGAAAAGCGCATGCGCCAGGGGCGTCGGCCTTTCGAACCGGTGCCGATCCTGTTCGAGTTGACGGAAGAGCAGATTGCCCGCATTGCGGTCAATCAGTTCCGCTTGCCCGGCGTTGAAGTGGTTGCGCAGTTGGTACGTCACTACCCGCAGGGGGCGCATTTCGCGCACTCGGTCGGGTACATGGGGCGGATCAACGAAAAAGAACTCAAGACCCTCGACCCGGTGAACTACAGCGGTACCCATCACATCGGCAAGACCGGTATCGAGCGCTTCTACGAGCCTCAGTTGCACGGGCAGGTCGGCTACGAAGAGGTCGAGACCAACGCTCGTGGCCGTGTGTTGCGGGTGCTCAAGCGTACCGATCCGATTCCCGGCAAGGACATCATCCTGAGCCTGGACATCAAGCTGCAGGAAGCCGCCGAGGCGGCACTGGGCGGACGTCGTGGCGCGGTGGTGGCACTGGACCCGAACACTGGCGAAGTGCTGGCGATGGTCAGCCAGCCCAGTTTCGACCCGAACCTGTTCGTGACTGGCATCAGTTTCAAGGCCTACGCCGAGCTGCGTGATTCCATCGACCGGCCGTTGTTCAACCGCGTGCTGCGCGGCTTGTACCCACCGGGTTCGACCATCAAGCCGGCCGTGGCGATTGCCGGGCTGGACGCCGGCGTGGTGACCGCCTCGTCCCGGGTTTACGACCCGGGCTACTACCAACTGCCCAATTACGATCACAAGTACCGCAACTGGAACCGTTCGGGTGATGGCTATGTCGATCTGGACACGGCGATCATGCGGTCCAATGACACCTACTTCTATGACCTGGCCCACAAGCTGGGGATTGATCGGTTGTCGACGTACATGAACAAGTTCGGCATTGGCCAGAAGGTCTCGCTGGATATGTTCGAGGAATCGCCAGGCCTGATGCCGTCCCGCGAGTGGAAGCGCGCCACCCGTCGCCAGGCCTGGTTCCCGGGCGAAACCCTGATTCTGGGGATCGGCCAAGGCTACATGCAGTCGACTCCGTTGCAGCTGGCGCAAGCCACGGCACTGGTGGCGAGCAAGGGCAAATGGATCCGTCCGCACCTGGCCAAGACCATCGAGGGCGAAAAGCCGGTGGATGAAAACCCAATCCCGGACATCATCCTGCGCGATCCGGCGGACTGGACCCGGGTCAACCACGGTATGCAGCAAGTGATGCATGGCGCCCGTGGTACGGCGCGTAAAGCGGCCATCGGTTCGCAGTACCGGATCGCGGGCAAGTCGGGTACCGCCCAGGTGGTGGCGATCAAGCAAGGCGAGAAGTACGACCGCTCCAAGGTCCAGGAGCGCCACCGTGACCACGCTTTGTTCGTCGGCTTTGCCCCGGCCGACAACCCGAAAATTGTGGTGTCGGTGATGGTCGAGAACGGTGAGTCCGGCTCTGGCGTCGCGGCACCGGTGGTGCGACAGGTCATGGATGCCTGGCTCCTGGACCAGGACGGCCGGCTCAAAACCGAGTTCGCCGGCCCTATCAGCGCGGAGGCTACGGCCCGTGAAGAGTAATTTTGATCGCATTCTCTCCAGTGAAGATGTGATGCGTCGCCGCGCGACACTGCTGCAACGCATGCACATCGACGGCCCGTTGCTGATCCTGCTGTTGATCCTCGCCGCCGGCAGCCTGTTCGTGCTGTATTCGGCCAGCGGCAAGAGCTGGGACCTGCTGGCCAAGCAAGCCACGTCGTTCGGTATCGGCCTGGTGTCGATGATCGTGATCGCCCAGTTCGAACCACGGTTCATGGCGCGCTGGGTGCCGCTGGGCTACGTGGTCGGCGTTGTGTTGCTGCTGGTGGTGGACATCATGGGCCACAACGCCATGGGGGCGACGCGCTGGATCAACATTCCCGGGGTGATTCGCTTCCAGCCCTCGGAATTCATGAAAATCATCATGCCGGCGACCATTGCCTGGTACCTGGCCAAGCGCAGCTTGCCGCCGCAGCTCAAGCACGTTGGAATCAGCCTGCTGTTGATTGGCGTGCCGTTCATCCTGATCGTGCGTCAGCCGGACCTCGGGACCTCGCTCCTGATCCTTGCCGGCGGTGCTTTCGTGCTGTTCATGGGCGGGCTGCGCTGGCGCTGGATTGTCAGTGTGCTGGCCGCGGCGGTGCCCGTGGCGATTGCCATGTGGTTCTTCGTCATGCACGACTACCAGAAGCAGCGTGTGCTGACCTTCCTCGACCCGGAAAGCGATCCGCTGGGCACCGGCTGGAACATCATTCAATCCAAGGCCGCCATCGGTTCCGGCGGCGTGTTCGGCAAAGGCTGGTTGCTGGGCACCCAGTCGCACCTGGACTTCCTGCCAGAAAGCCACACCGACTTCATCATCGCGGTGATGGGCGAGGAGTTCGGCCTGGTGGGCATCTGTGCCTTGTTGCTGGTTTATCTATTGTTGATTGGCCGTGGGCTGGTGATTACCGCCCAGGCGCAGACATTGTTTGGCAAATTGCTGGCCGGTGCGCTGACGATGACGTTTTTTGTTTACGTTTTCGTCAACATCGGTATGGTCAGTGGCCTGTTGCCGGTAGTGGGGGTGCCGTTGCCGTTCATTAGCTACGGCGGAACTTCGCTGGTAACGCTGCTGTCAGCGTTTGGGGTTTTGATGTCGATCCATACCCATCGTAAGTGGATCGCGCAAGTTTGAATAAGGTGAAGATTTCAATGCAAGTAATGCGTGGCTGGGCGACTCGATACGCACCCTGGGTCGGCCTGGTAAGCATCCTTGGCACGGCGCCGCAGGCGCTGGCCGGCGAATATGAAGGCTCGCCCCAGGTGGCCGAATTTGTCGGTGAAATGACCCGCGACTACGGCTTCGCCGGCGAGCAGTTGATGGGCGTGTTCCGTGAGGCGCAGCGCAAGCAGTCGATTCTCGACGCGATCTCACGGCCCGCCGAGCGGGTCAAGCAATGGAAAGAATATCGCCCGATGTTCCTCACGGACGCGCGAATTGCCCGCGGCGTGGACTTCTGGCGTCAGCATGAGGCCGTCCTGGCCCGTGCGGAGCAGGAATACGGTGTGCCGGCCCAGGTGATCGTCTCGATCATCGGTGTCGAGACCTTTTTTGGTCGTAATACCGGCAATTATCGGGTGATCGACGCCTTGTCGACCCTGGGTTTCGACTACCCTCCACGTGCCGAGTTCTTCCGCAAGGAATTGCGTGAGTTCCTGCTGCTGGCCCGGGAAGAGCAAGTCGACCCACTGACGCTCAAGGGTTCGTACGCCGGCGCCATGGGGCTGCCACAATTCATGCCGAGCAGTTTCCGCGCCTATGCGGTGGATTTCGACGGCGATGGCCACATTAATATCTGGACCAACGCCGACGACGCCATCGGCAGCGTTGCCAGCTACTTCAAGCGCCACGGCTGGGAAGCCGGGCAACCGGTGGTCAGCCGCGCCGAAGTGCGTGGCGATCAGGTTGACGAAGGTTTGACCGTTGGCATTGAACCGGTGAAAACCGTCGGGGAGTTGCGAGCCCTGGGCTGGTCGAGTCATGATGCGCTGCGCGACGATATGCCGGTCACCGCGTTTCGTCTGGAAGGCGACAATGGCCCGGAATACTGGATGGGCCTGAAGAATTTCTACGCGATCACGCGTTATAACCGCAGCGTGATGTACGCCATGGCCGTACATCAGTTGTCTGAGCAGTTGGTCCAAGCACGGGGCGTCAAGTAATGCTGGCATCGCCAATCCGCACACCCTTGAAGCTGGTGGCTTTCGCTGCGTTGTCGATGCTTGTGGCCAGTTGCTCGACCAGTCGCGCGCCGCAACCCAAGGCACCGGCCGCGGCACGCCCCGCGCCGGGCCTGGACATCAACCGCGCCCACAAAGACGGCGCGCCGTGGTGGGATGTGGACGTTTCACGCATTCCCGACGCGACACCGACCCTGCACAGCGGCGCCTACAAGGCCAACCCCTACACGGTGCTGGGCAAGACTTATTACCCGATGCCCGAGTCCAAGCGCTATGTCGCCACGGGCACGGCGTCCTGGTACGGCACCAAGTTTCATGGCCAGAACACGGCCAACGGCGAGGTGTATGACCTGTACGGCATGAGTGCGGCCCACAAGACGCTGCCGCTGCCTGCCTATGTACGCGTCACCAACCTGGACAACCATCGTACGGTGATCCTGCGGGTCAACGATCGCGGGCCGTTCTACTCCGACCGTATCATCGACTTGTCCTATGCGGCGGCGAAGAAGCTTGGCTATGCCGAGACCGGTACAGCACGGGTCAAGGTCGAGGGCATCGATCCTCAGGAGTGGTGGGCGGCCAAGGGCCAGCCGGCGCCGCTGATGCTTAAAGAGCCACAAATCGCGCAGAATAGCGCCCCGGTCATCACCGCTTCCGCTGGCAAGGTTGAACAATGGACGCCACCGCCGCAGCAACACGCGGCCGCCGTGATACCGGTGCAGCTTGAAACAAAGAAAAATGCTTCGGTAGCAGCCTCTGGCCAGTATCTGCAGGTGGGCGCTTTCGCCAACCCGGACGCCGCAGAGCTCCTGAGGTCGAAGTTGAGCTCAATGGTGAGCGCTCCGGTGTTCATCAGCTCCATCGTGCGTAATCAACAGACGCTGCATCGGGTTCGCCTGGGGCCAATCGCCTCCCAGGGTGAAGTTGCCCAAGTGCAAAACAGTGTGCGCCTGGCCAATCTCGGTTCGCCGAGCCTGGTGACGGCCGAGTAAGCAATGCCTGATTCAAGGTTCACTTGCGGTGTGAGGGGTGAACCTGGTTGTTGGCTCGTTGTAGAACAAGAACCCGGCAAGGGTCGCAGAGTGAACAACTGAACACGCGACAATCCTCAGGCCTTGTGCGGTGAAGGTTGTCAGATTAGTTTTGCCCGCAAGGGCAAGTTTCCATTAGCGATTTCGAGAGACGGATGAACATCACCACCTTTGCCAAACGCCTGTTCCTGCTAGTCCCGCTGCTCCTCTCACCGGCCGCCTTCGCGGTCGAGATGATGCCGTCGCCACCGCAACTGGCCGCCAAAGCCTATGTGCTGATGGACGCCAGCAGCGGCAACGTGCTTGTCGAGAACAACGGTGACCAGCGTCTGCCGCCCGCCAGCCTGACCAAGCTGATGACCGCGTACATCGCGACGCTGGAAATCCGTCGTGGCCAGATCGGTGAAAACGATCCGGTGACCGTCAGCGAGAACGCCTGGCGTACCGGCGGTTCGCGGATGTTCATCAAGGTCGGCTCCCAGGTCACTGTCAGCGACCTGCTGCACGGCATCATCATCCAGTCGGGCAACGACGCCAGTGTTGCGCTCGCCGAGCACATCGCCGGCAGCGAAGACGCCTTCGCCGACATGATGAACAAAACCGTTGGCGACCTGGGCATGACCAACAGCCACTTCATGAACCCGACCGGTCTGCCAAACCCTGAGCACTACTCGTCGGCTCACGACATGGCCACACTGGCTCGCGCGATCATTCACGAAGACCCGGCTCACTACGCGATCTACTCGCAGAAAGAGTTCTTCTGGAACGGTATCAAGCAACCGAACCGCAACCTGCTGCTGTGGCGCGACAAGACCGTCGACGGTCTGAAAACCGGTCACACCGACGAAGCGGGCTACTGCATGGTGTCCTCGGCGGTACGTGATGGCATGCGCCTGATCGCCGTGGTATTCGGTACCAACAGTGAAACCGCTCGTGCGGCCGAAACCCAGAAGCTGCTGACCTACGGTTTCCGCTTCTTCGAAACCCAGACCTTCTACCAGAAAGGCGCCGAGCTGGCTCAGGCTCCTGTCTGGAAGGGCACCACCAACCAGGTCAAGGCCGGCCTGGCGCAAGACCTGACCATGACCCTGCCAAAAGGCCAGCTGAAAAAGCTCGCTGCCAGCATGACCATGAATCCACAGCTGATCGCGCCTATCGCCAAGGGCGACGTGATTGGTAAAGTCGAAGTCAAACTGGACGACAAGGTGGTGCACAGCGCTGACCTGATCGCACTGGACGGGGTCGACGAAGGTGGTATCTTCCGCCGCATGTGGGATAGCATCCGTCTATTCTTCTACGGCTTGTTCAACTGATTAGTGTGGACCTGCATGGCCCCGCTCCCATCCGGAGCGGGGCCATGTCCGTTGCCACGGCTTACGAGGCCGTTACGCCATGACAGATACCGAAGTAAAGGCGCCAAAGATCGAGTTCCCTTGCGAGGATTACCCGATCAAGGTGATCGGCGATACCGGTGTGGGCTTCAAGGACAAGATCATCGCGATCCTGGAGAAGCACGCCACCGTTGACCACAAGACCCTGGCCGAGCGCCAGAGTACTAATGGCAAGTACACCACCATCCAGTTGCACATTATCGCGACCGGCCAGGAACAGCTCTACGACATCAACAGCGAGTTGCGCGCGACCGGTTTCGTGCACATGGTGCTGTGATGTCCGAACCGCTGGGTTTTCGCGAGCTCGGCCAGCTGGCTTACGAGCCGGTCTGGCATGCCATGCAACGTTTCACCAATGAGCGTGGCAGCGAGCGGGCCGATGAAATCTGGCTGGTCGAGCACCCGCCGGTGTTCACCCAGGGGCAGGCCGGCAAGGCTGAACACCTGTTGCTACCCGGCAATATTCCGGTGGTGCAGGTCGACCGGGGTGGCCAGGTGACCTACCACGGTCCGGGCCAACTGGTGGCTTATCTGCTGCTGGATGTGCGCAAGCTGGGGTTCGGTGTGCGTGACCTGGTCAGCCGGATGGAACAGTGCCTGATCGAACTGCTGGCCAGCTACGGCGTCACCGCCGTGGCCAAGGCGGATGCGCCGGGCGTCTACGTCAACGGTGCGAAAATCGCTTCTCTGGGTCTGCGGATCCGCCACGGTTGCTCCTTTCATGGCCTGGCCCTGAACGTGGATATGGACCTTGAGCCGTTCCGACGGATTAACCCCTGTGGCTACGCCGGGCTGGCAATGACCCAGCTGCGTGACCATGCAGGGCCGATTGAATTTGCCGAGGTAAGTGCCCGGCTGCGCGCGCAGCTCGTCAAACACCTCGACTATGCTGAGCAGACGACCCTAACGGGCGGAATCGACTGATATGACTACTGATGCAGTGCAAACCATGATCCCGACGCTCGATGTCACCGAGCGTCCGGCCCCGCGTGCCAAGGTTGAAGCCGGCGTCAAGCTGCGCGGCGCCGAGAAGGTTGCACGTATCCCGGTGAAGATCATTCCGACCACCGAACTGCCGAAAAAGCCTGACTGGATTCGCGTGCGCATCCCGGTGTCCCCGGAAGTCGACCGGATCAAGGCCCTGTTGCGAAAACACAAGCTGCACAGCGTCTGCGAAGAAGCCTCCTGCCCGAACCTGGGCGAGTGTTTCTCCGGCGGTACCGCGACCTTCATGATCATGGGCGACATCTGCACCCGTCGCTGCCCGTTCTGCGACGTCGGCCACGGCCGTCCGAAGCCACTGGACACCAACGAACCGGAAAGCCTGGCCATCGCCATTGCCGACCTGCGCCTGAAGTACGTGGTGATCACCTCGGTGGACCGCGACGACCTGCGTGACGGTGGCGC